>JAZRQR010000053.1:0-1811 GCA_045650025.1 Eubacteriales bacterium | reverse complement strand
CCTCCTTGGCTCACAGAACGACATGGCTACGATCCGACTTGTTTGCCGCCATGTGCGCGCAGACCATGATCCTGCATTTCGGCGTCAGCGCCATCGTCAACGTAGGCGTGGCGGGCTCGCTTTGCGACGCGCTTCGCATCGGTGACATTGCCGTGGCAACCCAGACGGTGCAGCACGACATGGACACCTCGCCCATCGGTGACCCTGTGGGCTTGATTTCGGGCATCAATCTGGTCTATCTGCCCTGCTCTGATCGCCTTGCCGGCCTGCTTGCATCCTGCATTGAGGCACAGGGCGTGCACTTTGTGCGCGGCACGGTGGCATCGGGTGACGTGTTTGTTGCATCCCCTGCGCAAAGAGCGCGTATCACCTCCAATTTCGATGCTGTGGCTTGCGAAATGGAGGGCGCAGCCATCTGCCAGGTCTGCTACGCCAACGGCGTGGAGGTAGGCATTCTGCGTGCCATTTCGGACAACTGCAACGACCCCTCCACCATGGATTACCAAACCTTCCGCGATTCCTCCGCAAAGGTCGGTTGCAAAATTCTGTTGGATTTCATGAGTAGGGTGTAATATCAAAAACAGAAGAGAACCCTTTGCGGGTTCTCTTTTTTGTGCTTATATCCTCTTGACGTTTGGGGGACGCAAAAATTCCCGATCTATGCTATAATAAGCTCACGGTGAGAGCCGAATTTACATAGATCGGAGTGGGCTGATGACCATCAAGGAATTGATCGATTACGTAGGTGAAATCCGCCCCAACTCCTTTGGCAACCAAACCAAAATGGTATGGATCAACGAGATCGAGGGCGCGGTGCAGACCGAGATTATGGGCATTTATCCTGCAGACGTGGCATCCTACGATGCCGAGGACGACCTTGACACCGAGCTGTTGGTCAAAGCCCCGCACGCAAAGCTGTACGCTTGGTACGTGATTGCCATGATGGATCTGGTTTCCATGGGAGATGCGGCGTATGAGAACTCCTATCGGATATTCAACAAGTTCTGGGACGAATACGCGCGCTGGTACTTGCGTACCCACCGCATGCTGTAAATCCCACATAAAAACAAAGAAACCCCTTATTCTGTAAGGGGTTTCTTTCATTATAATCCGCTTTTTACCGCACGCTGTTCCCTCTCCCTGTTGCGCTCGTAGACGCGCATCAGCTGCGGGCGCACGTACCTTTGCACCATGACAGGCAACACCTGCAGCACGAAATTGACAAGTGCCACGGGCAAAGCCATACGCACAAGCCACGCCCATCCGGGCAGGAGCAGGCATATCAGCGGGAACACAAATCCCGCAAAGGCAGAGATGACGTGCATGATCTCGGCATACACGGACTCGCGCATAAAGGTCATCAAATACGCGTTGTCACGAAAATCCAGCACCTTTTTCTTTTGAAACTTGGCAAGCAAGCCGCCTGCCTCGGGGATCTTGTCCTTCCATGCGACAATCCCCAAGCGTTTATAAAACTTTTTCTCCCATTTTGCCACGCGGTACATGCGCAGGTGGGGATCGACTGCCCCTTCGGGCAAGAGTCTGGTCAGCCATGCGATCACGGCATCCAAGCCAAACTCCAGCGCGGTAAAGAGCACCGACACGCCAAAGCACACAAGCGTTGCCGATAGGGCGGTGTGACCGGGCAAGCCCACAATGCCATTGACCGCGCCGATGATCACGTTTCCTGCCACAATGGCGATGATATAGTACCGAAACATACGCTACCTCATCCCAGCGCGATTCTGTCGGGGGCTTTTTCGGGATCGGCGGTCGAGTAGGTCAGCTCCTCGCCGTACACCTCTTCATAC
>JAZRQR010000052.1:0-2965 GCA_045650025.1 Eubacteriales bacterium | reverse complement strand
CGTATCCTGACCTTTACCTTTACCAATAAGGCTGCCAACGAGATGAAGGAGCGCTTGTCGCGCACCTTTGACGATCCCGACGTGGCAAAGGACATCTGGGCGGGCACCTTCCACTCGATCTGCCTGCGCATTCTGCGCATTTACGGTGATCGACTGGGCTACCAAAAGGAATTTACCATTTACGATGCGGACGACACCAAAAAGGCGGTGGGCGCAGCCATGAAGGCTTGCAACGTAGACGACAAGCAGTTTCCTATCAAGAGCGTGATCGCGGCGATCAGCGCAGCCAAGGAAAAGCTGCAAACGCCCGAGACCTTTGAGCTGCTTTCGGGCAACGATTTCCGCGCGTCTCGCATTGCCAAGATCTATAAGCGTTATCAGGATCAGCTGCGATCCTCCAACGCCATGGACTTTGACGATATTATCATGAATACCGTCACGCTGCTGCGCGAGCACGAGGACGTGCGCCTTTCCTATCAGCGCAGATTCCTCTACGTGTGCGTGGACGAGTATCAGGACACCAACACCGCGCAGTTTATGCTGGTGGCGCTGCTTTCGGGCGGCTACCGCAACGTGATGGTGGTGGGTGACGACGACCAGAGTATTTACCGCTTCCGCGGTGCGACCATTGAGAACATTCTCAATTTTGACCGCGTGTATGCCGATGCATCGGTCATTCGTCTGGAGCAAAACTATCGCTCCACCCAGACCATTCTGGACGCGGCTAACGAGGTCATCTCGCACAACTCGGGCAGAAAGGGCAAAACGCTCTGGACAGCAGGGGATAAGGGCGATAAGATCTACTTAAAGCAGCTGGAGACGCAGGACGTTGAGGCAAGAGAGATCATTTCGGTGGTCAACCGTGCCGTGGCATCGGGCGAGCATCACTATCGCGATTTTGCCGTGCTGTACCGCACCAACGCGCAGGCAAGCAGCATTGAGCGTGCCTTTGCCAAGAGCGCGCTGCCGTACCGCATCTTGGGCGGCGTGCGCTTCTCGGACCGTAAGGAGATCCGTGACATTGTGGCGTATCTGCAGCTTTTGGTCAACCACAACGACCGTGAGCGACTCTTGCGCGTTATCAACGAGCCCCGACGTAAGATTGGTGACAAGACGCTGGAGGCTGTGGAGGCGATTGCCGAGGAGCAGGGCTGCTCCATGTTCGAGGTCATGCAAAACGCTAACCGCTATGCGGCGCTTTCGCGCTCGGCGGTGTCGCTGATGAATTTTACCGCGCTGATAGGTGAGCTGACCGCTTTGGTGGGCAAAATGCCGCTGGGCGAGCTGTTTGACCAGGTTGCCGACCGCTCCGGCTACCGCCAGATGCTGATCGACGGCGGCGAGCAGGAAAAGGACAGACTTGACAACTTGAATGAATTTAAATCCGCTATGGTGGAATACGAATCCCGCACCGAGGAGGACGTTGAGCCTACCTTGACCGGATTTCTTGAGGAAAACGCGCTGGTTGCGGACGTGGATCGCTATGACGAAAGCGCGGACGCCGTGGTCATGATGACCATTCACAGCGCCAAGGGCTTGGAATTTCCCATTGTGTTCCTGCCCGGTATGGAGGACGGCTTGTTCCCGGGCATGCAGACCATCACCGCAGGCGCGGACGAGATGGAAGAGGAGCGCAGACTTGCCTACGTGGCTCTGACGCGCGCCATGAAAAAGATCTACATTTATCATACCAAGTCGCGTCTTTTGTACGGTCGCACTACCTATAATCCGCTCTCGCGCTTTGTGTCCGAGATCCCCTCGGGCTTGATCGATAAGTACGAGGAGCCGCAGGTGCGCAACCCCTATAGCCAGCAGCAGGTATTCAAGACCTACTATTCCGAATCGCAAAACAAAGCACCCGCCACGGCAAGACAGACCGCACCCGCAGGCAACTACGGGGTGCGCAAGCCGCAGCCTACGCCCACTCCCACGCCCGCAGCGCAGGGAGGCAAGAGAGAGGTATTTGCACCCGGTGACCGCGTGCGCCACATGGCGTTTGGCGAGGGCGAGATCCTGTCGGTCAAGAATATGGGCGCGGACGTGCTCTACGAGGTCATGTTTGATAAGGTTGGCACAAAGAAACTGATGGCAACCTACGCAAAGCTTAGAAAAATTTAATTTCGGAGGCATACATATCATGTTAATTTCCATTACAGGCAAGCTTGGCAGCGGCAAGTCCACCATTTGCAATCTGCTCAAGGATAGATACGGCTTTGAGATCTACAGCACGGGCGCGTTTCAGCGTGAGGTAGCCAGAAAAATGGGCATTACCACGCTGGAGCTCAACAAGAGACTGCGCGAGGACCCTTCGCTGGACTACGTCATCGACGACGCGGTCAAGCAGCTCTCGATCGAGCGCGCGCAGGACAAGCTGATCTTTGACTCGCGTATGGCTTGGCATTTTGCAGAGAAGTCGTTCAAGATCTTTTTGACCATTGAGCCCTGCGAGGCGGCAAGACGCGTCATGCTCAATCAGCGCGGCTGCGAGGAGTTCTATGCAGACGAGCAAGAGGCTTGCGATAAGCTGATCGAGCGCAGCAAGGTCGAGCAGGCAAGATTTTTGCAGATCTACGGTGTGGATTACTACGATTTTAACAACTTTGACCTGATCGTGGACACCACCCGCCGCACGCCCGAGGAGATATTGGACATTATCATGTCCGCTTACGAGAGCTACGTTGCAGACGAGGCTGCCTACACAAGACAGATCCATGATTAAAATGAAAAGAGCCGACGTGCGTCGGCTCTTTTTCATGCTCAAATCTCGCGTCCGATCATTGCGGGCGCATATGGAATGCGCCCCTACGGAGGTGGAGGTGTGTTTCATTGATCATTGGTCACGTCGCCGCTTTGGTCGAGCGAAATGGGATCACCGAGGTAGGTGGGCTGGGGCTTGAGCAGGGAATATGCCATGTCCTTGATGCGGGCGAGCATCTCGCGCACGTCACGCTTGGTCTGTCCTGCA
>JAZRQR010000051.1:0-1216 GCA_045650025.1 Eubacteriales bacterium | reverse complement strand
TTTCCACAAAATCGCTCATAAAGGTCAAAAGCAGATACAGAAATCTGTTTTCATAGACCGTGTAATTGCTGGTATTTTCGGTGATATAAATCTTGTCCGGGATCAGCATCTCACCCTCCTCGGGCAGGTGCGTGATCAATTCGCTGTGTCGCGCCAGGTGCTCGACCGAATCGCGCGACACCTTTTTGGCTTTACCGATATCCACCGTCTCGCCCTCGCGGCGAATGAACTGACGCTCTTCCTTGATCGCCTTTTCCACGTAAGGCAGATGCGTTTCGATAAACTCCACCCAGTCCTCTTCTATATGGCAGACTGTGCGGCGGGCGCAAAGCGCATCCGCATCGTTGGCGGCACGCTTGACCGCCGTGGTAAAGCGATGGCTTTGGTCATGCGTTGCCGTCCTCGCGCGCAGCTGCTTTAAGGCGCGATAGTATATATCCAGCTCGTGCATATCGGGTTTCCTTTCCTTCATATTTGCGCGTCAGCGCAACATCATTGGGCGTCAGCCCACATCATTGGCGGCTCTGCCGCCGCATCATTTGCGCGTCAGCGCAACATCATTTGCCAACGGCAACTTACGCTGCTCTTTCAAATCTGCGCAAATACTCCTTGCACAGCTTCATGCGGTCATAACCGAACAATTCGTCCAGATAATTGCAAAGACCCGGCACGCTGTTGCGTACGTAGATGGGGTTTTGCGCTTCCAGCTTTCTGAACACCTTTTTGGACAAAATATCGTCAAGGGCTTCCAGCTCGTCGCCGCCGCAGGCAAGGTACACGGGAATGTACTGCCTGATCTGCTTCATGATTCTGTTACCGAACGTGATCTTGAACTTATCGATCATGTACGCGTCCAGCTTTTTGAGTCGGCGCGCGTTTCTTGCCGTCATGCCGTATTCCTTTTGCGCTCTTGCCACCATGGCGTCAAACTGATCCGCGGAAATGCGCACCTGCTTGGCGGGGGCAGCCTCAAAGAATTGCGTCTTTCGATCAAGATTGATGACCATCGCACGGTCATACACCTTATCCGAAATGGCAAAGGTGGAGTCGTCGTTATTTGCCGTGCCCACGAACCACATATTGGGGGGAAGCTGGATCTGGCCGTCGCGCAGCATCTTGGGGTCGTCCTCCCACTTGTCGGACACCACGTCCAGATACCGCTTGTCGGGGTTGGGAATTTCCAAAAGGGACAGGAATTCCGCAAAGTAATACTCCA
>JAZRQR010000050.1:0-3546 GCA_045650025.1 Eubacteriales bacterium | reverse complement strand
CCTCAGATCTGCTTCCACTGCGGCAATACCGACTCCCTGGCCGCCGCTTCCCTCAACTTCCTCTGGAATAACTACTACTCCGGCGGTAAGTATTCCGATATGTGGTTCCACTGGGGCGGCAAGCCGCTGATCTTCTTCCCCGATTCCCTGCAGAAGAACCTCTCCTCCGAGATGGTGGATTTCTTCACCATTCGTCAGAGCTGGGCGTTCACCAGTGACAACTGGTACACCTCCCGCCGCGGCAGAGGCCGCTGGGCATGGGCAGATATGTACCCCCAGAAGCCCGGTCTGTCCCCCCAGGGAGACGTGGAGCAGATGATCGTCATGAGCGGCTTCTGGGCAAACGGTAGCGGCGGCACTAACGGCGGCAGAAGCTATACATACGCCAACGGCATTCCCGCATACGAGGGCAACTGGGATTTCGGCTTTGCGCTGATGAACACCACCTCGGGACTTGGACTTGCGTTCCAGGAGCATTTCGATTACGCCAAGGAGATCAATCCGCCCCTGATCATGATCACGGGCTGGAATGAATGGTGGGCAGGACGCTGGGGCGGTTCCTCGGGCAATGCCGCGCAGGGACAGACCATTTGTAATGAGTACAAGGTGGACGAAAAGAACTCCAAGTACCAGTGGTACTACGTGGACTCCTTCAATACCGAGTATTCGCGCGACATTGAGCCCATGACGGGTGGCTACAACGACAACTATTTCTATCAGATGGTACAGAACATTCGCCAGTACAAGGGCTCCCGCGTGCTGGAGGCTGCATTTGAGCAGTGGGCAATCGACATCAAGGGCGACCTTGGTCAATGGTACATCGTAGGTCCTGAGTACCGCGATTACCAGGGCGATACGGTCGACCGTGACCACTTCTCCTACGTAGGCGATTTCCGTTACGTCAACACCTCGGGCAGAAACGATTTCGTGACCTGCAAGATCTCCTCCGATCCCGAGTACCTGTACTTCTACGCCGAGTGCGCCGAGAATATCACCGCACCCGAGGGCACTAACTGGATGAATCTGTTTATCGATGCCGATTGCAACGGCGAGACCGGCTGGTATGGCTACGACTTTATCCTCAACCGTTCGCAGAGCGGCGATAAGGTTTCGGTTGAGCGCTTTGTCGGCAAGGATACCTGGGAGCTGGAAACGGTAGGCGAGGCAGAATACGACCTGCGCGGCAACGTGCTGCAGATCAAGGTTGCGCGCTCGCTGATGAACTTAGGCGATACCTTTGACTTTAAGTGGGCGGACAACTCGGTTGCGGACGGCAACGTCATGCAGTTCCTTGACCTGGGCGATACCGCACCCAACGACCGCTTCAATTACCGCTACACCACGGTGGCAACCGAGGTCAAGATCCCCGCGTGTCTGAGTGACGATATGATCGTGCTTAAGGCAGGCTCGTACAATGCGTTTGCGGGCGGCAAGCAGATCCGACTGGATGCCTCCAGCACCAAGGCAGTGCTGCTGGGCAGAGGCGAGGAGTTCTACCTGCCCAAGAGCTTTGTGGAAGAGGTGATCGGCGTTTCCTGCGAGGGACTTACCACCTACTCGCATTACGGCATTACCTACGTCATGCCCGCAGAGGCAATTGCAGCCGCAGGCAAGGCAGTTACCATTTCGGCAGACGGCTTGGTGGTCATTGCATCCGCACCCGTAGAGGACGCCGATATTCTGACCACGCTGTACCGCGCATTGATGTAGGAGGTAACGTATGAGAAGACCGATATTGTACCTTTTGGCAGCTCTGGCAGCAGCATCTCTGCTGCTGGCTGCCTGCAGCCCGCAATCCGGGCAGGGAAGTACCGAACAGGAGAGTCATGACATGACAGATACGCAAACTGACGTACAAACCGAACTGCAAGATGAGCCTGAGCCTCTGCCGTATCTGATCCCGTATCCCACGCGCGTCGACCTGGCAGGGATGGATCCCGCCGTGTTTGATGCCGCCTTCGGGCGCGGCTCGGCAACCAAAATTCAGCAAACCGAGCAAGGACTTCTGATCACGGGCACCAAGGAATCGCGTGACCCCGGCATCAAGTGGGATATCAGCAGCATGTATGAGGCTGCGGGCTACCCGATCGCCGAGGATGGCGAATCCTACGTGCCGTTTACCCCCGAGCAGGTCAAGGTCATCGTGCTCAAGGTGCAAGCCCAGTGGGGCGGCGCGTTTGAGATGTATTATGCCACCGAAGACAGACACAGCGCAAAAGGACAGTATTGCATAACCGAGGTCTACGGCGGCGATTCCGAATTTTTCGGAGAGCGCGTATGGCAATACGTCATTTTTGAGGCAGATGCCGACACGCCCGGCTGGACAACGCGCTTTAACGACGGATTCCGTCTGGATCACACCAACTTCATCATGGAGGGTGACGTATTCGTCATCGGGCAGATCGCATTCTGTGCAGACCGCGCGGAGGCAGAGGCGTATATCGCCAAGGACAAGGGCGAGCCCGCACCCGTGCCCGTAGTGGAGGCAGGGTATTACGTTTGCCTGTACGAGGATCGCCTGCACCTGCCCGAGGACAACGTCAAGAGCGTGTTTGCTACCTTGGAGGAGGCTACGGAATACTGCGACAAGTATGCCAAGTACGGCTACCGCGTGGCAAACGAAAAGGGCGAGATCTTATATGCGCCTTATAGCCTTTTGCAGAGCAACGTGCTGCGTGAGAGCTATTACGTAGTCAATTACGC
Source organism: Eubacteriales bacterium (assembly GCA_045650025.1). Lineage (GTDB taxonomy): Bacteria > Bacillota > Clostridia > Oscillospirales > CAG-272 > SVQP01. The sequence goes on along the minus strand of JAZRQR010000050.1, from coordinate 843 downwards.
AAGGGAAGAGAAGTTTGAGTACGGTGATTCCTGCACCAATCCCGGTATCAACCACCGCCCGCACCGCACCAGCTGTGACCGCTTGGTCGACTGGGTAATGTACCGTGTGGGCTTTACCGATCAGCCCTTAGTACAGGGCAAGGTGGTCAGCAACCTGGGTGAGTGGTGCGAAAATATGGGCTTTGAAAAGATTACACGAGAGCAAGATCTGCGTGCGGGTGACATCGTATTCGTGCGCCCCGACGCAAAGGGCATTCCCGGGCACGTCTTTATCCTGGCAACCGACGTCACGAATGGCAGCGCGCTTCGCTACGACCACGGATCCAACACGCGTATCATGAACAAAAAGCAGCCCACCAAGGAGCCGATCAGCTACGCGGACGCACCGTTTGTATACGGATACCGCCCCGTGATCACCGAAGAGAATAATATCTACTATCAGCAGCTGACCGACAAGCAGCCCTAACATGATTAAAACCCCGACAGATTTTCAGAAGACCTGTCGGGGTTTGTTTATTCTGTTCGACAAATTGGAATTTGGCAAAATAATTGTCATTCTAGGAGTTTCTTCATAGTATACCAGCGATGTCCTCTGGGACAATTCTGGATTTCACCGACGATTCTATATCCATGCTTTAGAAAAAATGTTGACTGACAGTCCAGTACATCCAAAAGGATGAAATCTCCGCTGTTTTCTTTTGCTGTTCGCTCAATATCAAGAAGGAGTTTCGAACCGAATTTTTCATTTCGATACCGCTCCTCGACCCACAACACACTCACATTTGCTGCACCCCAGACATCTGTTCCATTTGCGGTTCTATAAATATCAGCTCTGACGAAAAT
>JAZRQR010000049.1:0-1867 GCA_045650025.1 Eubacteriales bacterium | reverse complement strand
CTGACCCATATGAAATGCCTCGTAGCCGCAGCCGATATACTGCGTTGCGCGATAGTAGAACCACATACGTGCCTCGTCGCGACTCAGATCGGGCATGTCACCGCATTTACCGGGGTGACTGCCGGGATCACAATTCCAGGCAACCTCACCGTTCTCGCTGGGCATGCGTGCGTCATCCCAGTTAAAGCAACGGTCCTCGACAGGCTTTCCGAACGCCTCGAACACGTAAGCGGGGATCTTCTGGCAGTTGATCTGCTTGGTCACAATCTCAAATACGCAAGCCTGCAAAATGATCTCGGGATCCTGCGCGTGCACAGCGTCCGCGAGTGCCTTGGACTTTGCAAAATGCACGGCATCGTCCTCCAGCATATACCAAATACCCGATGCACGGCCGATAAATTTCACGCCAAGACGCTTGATCAGACGCAGATCGTCCTCCAAGGTCTCGGTTGCGAACAGAGAGCTTGCCGTCACTGCGCGAGAGAGATAGCTCTCCAGCACCTCGCGGCTCATATTGCCGTCAAATTGGAAATTCAAATTCATAAGTGGACTCCTTTGATTATGCCTTAAGAATCTTTTCGCCGTAAGCCTTATTATAATCCGCAATCAGCTTCTTTGCAAGCGAATAGGAATTGATCAGCGGGTGGGTCATGAGTGCCTCGATCGCCTTCTCTTCATTGCCTTCGCGCACAGCCTCCACGGTCAATCTCTCGTAACGCTTGATCAGGCGGATATACAGCTCACACATCGCGGGCACAGTTTCCTGCTTGACGGGCTCGATGCCGTTCTTGGACACGTTACAGGTCACCTCCACCACGTCGTCATCCGACAGGAAGGGGATGCAACCCTGATTCAGAATGCTGAGCACCAGCGTGCGACCGCTCCCGCTCTGCATACCCTCAATGCAATCCAGCATAACGCCCGCATAACCCATACCCTCGGGAACAGGCAGGCTTCCCTTTTCCAGCATGGGGCGATTTGCAGAGCCCGACTCGATGGACATATAGCTGTTCTCACGCAGCTGCATGTAATACAGGAAAATCTGCAGAGCCTCCTCGGGATCTGCGTCGATGTCCATTGCCTTAAGCTCCTTCATCATCTGGATATTGACCTTTTCAATGGTCTGACCGCGGGTCATATCCGACTTGTTGATATTGGCAAGTGCCTTTTCACGGTGATAGTAGTAATAGAGATACTCATTGGGGATCATACCGGTCTGGCGCACCACGTCGCGATCAAAGATCTCAAGCTCCTGAATGCTGGACATGAAATCGTCGTCCTCGATCAATCTCGGCATGACCTCTTCTCCGTTCACCTGCACGCTCTTGATCCAGGACAGGTGGTTGAGCCCGAAGAACTCTACGTACATTTCCTGTTCAGTCACGCCAAGCTTCTGTGCCATGCGATACTTCAGGCTGCTGGGAGCATCACAGATGCCGATGATGCGATGATGGCCTGCATGATGCAGTGCCTGCGTTACCAGACCCGAGGGGTTGGTAAAGTTAAAGATCCATGCTTCGGGCGCATGCTGCTTGATCAGCTCGCAATACTCCAGCAGTACGGGGATGGTGCGCACAGCCATGGAAAAACCGCCCACACCGGTGGTCTCCTGGCCAATAACGCCGTTGCTGAGTGCAACTCCCTCGTCCACTACGCGGGAGTGGTCGCCGCCCACGCGCAGCGTGGTCACGATATAGTCCATACCCTTGATCGCCTCGACTGCATCGTACACCTCGCGTACCACCAGATCCTTGCCCTCACGCTTGACAACGTGACGGCACAGCTTGCCGATCACAGACAGCTTTTCATGATTGTTGTCGTACAGAACGACCTCGTCGATGCCCAGCTTCTTATAGCGCTTGAGCAG
>JAZRQR010000048.1:0-6921 GCA_045650025.1 Eubacteriales bacterium | reverse complement strand
TGGTCACAGCCATACTGCAACCGTTACTGCTCCGACATGTATTGGAAAGGGCTTTACCTACTTCTATTGTTATTGTGGCGACTTCTACATTGGCGATTATGTAGATGCACTTGGTCACACTGAGGTTGTTGACGAGGCGGTTGCTCCCACTTGCACTGCGACCGGTCTGACTGAAGGCAAGCATTGCTCGGTATGTAATGCTGTATTGGTTGCACAAGAGGTTGTGCCTGCTAATGGTCACACATACGAATCGGTTGTAACTGCTCCTACATGCACCGAGAAGGGCTACACCACGCATACCTGCCACTGTGGCGACACTTATGTGGATAGCGAAGCGGATGCACTTGGTCACACTCCGAGCGATTGGATTGTGGATGCTGAGGCGCAGATTGGTGTAGAGGGAAGCAAGCACAAGGAATGTACGACGTGTGGTGAGACCTTGGAAAGCGAAGCCATTGAGGCTTTGACCGAGACTCCCACAACCGAAGCTCCCGCGACCGAACCTTCGGGCGGCTGTAACGGAACGATCAGCGCTTCCGTGGTGCTGCTTGCATTGCTTAGCTGCTTTGCGGTCGCATGGCGTCCTCGTAAGGACAACTAAACAAAACAACTTACGCCCCCGAGCAATCGGGGGCGTTTGTGATTTGTGACAACTTTCTATCCCTATATTTGTACAATAGGAAAGGATTTATCAAGATGAACACAACCGAACTGGAAATTATGAGAACACTCACAAAACAAGCCGTCGCGGAATGCGATGATTTTGAATTGTTAGACTTGGTCTACAAAATCATAGTGAAATCCAAAGATCATTCCAAATAATCCGAGCCTGCGTAGCAAATTGCGTAACACGCTCCCAAAAGTTGCGTAACAGGGGCGAAAAAAGGTCATTTTGGAGAATGCTCCGAAATGACCTAAAAGTCTTATAGAATAAAGAAAAACGGGAATCTTTTGATTCCCGTTTTCTGGTCTGAGTCACAAGACGTGAACTTGCGGCCTCTACCTCTCCGACCGATCAATTTTCGAACTTTTAGTTACTGCTCACAGCGAGTAGGGGCGTTGAGTTCGTTACAACAATAAGCAAAAATGCTAACATCGGTCACTATCTCACCATTTCCGGTTTTTTTCTCATCCTCCTGCACTCCGCGGGCGTGATCCCGTAGCATTTCTTAAATATCCGATAGAACGTAGAGTAATCCTTGAATCCGCAGGATAACGCCACGTCGCCTGCACGAGTGCCGCTAATCAGCATATCGCAGGCGCGATCCAGGCGAATATGCAGCACGTATCGCCAAAGCGAAACATCCAACTGCTGTTTGAACAGCGTGTTGACGTGCACGGTACTGTAGTGAAATTGCTCGCGCACAAAGGAAAGATCCTCAATGAAAGCGTAGTGTGTGGCAACGTAATCCGCGATCTCATCCACCAGTGTGCTTTTGGGAGCGGGCTTGGAGGTGCGCGCGCGGAGATTGGGAGAGATTGGTGTGCCGTACCGATCGATCTCAATCAGCGCAGGGCGCAATATGCGGTAAAAATCCTCGCGCGCGTGCTCTCCGCTCACCTGGCAAAGTCTGTTCAACGCTGCTTGCAGATAGGCAAAGCTTTCACGCCCCAGCATGCGCAGATTGCTTGTACCTTGCGGGTGCTCGTCAAACAAGTGATTCATGCAATCCGTCATCTCACGGTCACGGGGAAGATGATCGGGGGTGAATTGCACGTACAGATACGCCAGCGGCTGCCCAGACCTGACCAGCAATCTATGCGGCTCGTTCGGTGAGAACAGCATGACCGAGCCACGGGGCGCGGTGAACGTATTGTCTGCCACCTCGAATTCGCATGCTCCGGAAAGTGGCAAAAACAGCTCGTACGAGCCGTGGGAATGGGCGGGATAGTTCTCGGGTGTGGGATTTGCATCCTCGCGCTTGTTCGCGCAGATACCGATATATTCCATATATGCCTCCGTGCAAAAATGGTCATTATGGTCATTATAGCACAAAATCATCGGATTTGCAATATTTTAGATTTATAATTATCATAGAAAATACAATTTTATTTTGCTATAATAATACTGACGGTAGTTGAAATCTTACTTTTATTATAAGTGATCAAGGAGGGACGCCATGAAAGGAATTAAGCTGATCGCTATGCTGGACGAGTGGCCGGGCTTGCCCTTGGGAGAGAAGCTGCCCGAATAAATAAAAAACGACGAATAGGAGGTTCTTATGAAACGCTACGAAAGAATATGCAGTCTGCTTTTGGCTATGCTGTTGCTGCTTGGCGCGCTTGCCGCGTGTAAAGATCAGCCCACGCCCGAGCAGGGAAGTACGGAAGACACGACCACGACCGAGGCGCAAACGCAGCTGCCCGAGCGTGATCCCATTACCTATACCTTTGAGGACGGCATTCTCGATGAGGTCGTAGACGATAAGCCCATCGAAGAAAAGCCTGACGAGCATTACGAATATGTGCAGGATTTCTCCGCAGCGATCGGTGGAAACGATCCCGATTGGTATCTCAACGAAATGGCGGATATTTCGGGCGGCAACCTGACAGCCTACAGCAATCAGCACCCCTACCTTGCGCTCAAGAAAAAGGCAAAGGCGGAATTGGTGACGCTCTGCGTGGATCTGCAGGCAAACAGACCGGGAGCGATTCCCAACGACTCGGCTTATATTGCCCTGCGCCTTCCCGCATACGATAATCAGTTCGCTGCCGTGGGACAAAACGGCATCTGGCTTGTATTCCAATGCGGCAAGGTCGGCATTATCAACACCTGGCCGAGTATTACCTTCTTTGATTGCGGTGTAGACTTTACCAAGACACAGCAAGTCATCGTAGAGGACAACCAAAAGGATAACGTGATCTCGGTCTACGTACAGGAAAATGATACCAAGGAATTGGTTTTCAAGGTGGAGATCCAAGATAACAAAAATGTGACCGTGACCGACAAAAACGGTGCCCCCAAGATCACCTCCAAGTTTGGCTACGATATTCCTGCAAGCGGCTTCATGGCTTTGTGGGCGCATCAGGATAACGGCGGTGTGGTGTTTGATAACCTGAAGGTCAACTGGACGGTACCCGGTAATCCCACGATGACCAAGACAAGCAGCTATGCGCAAGATTTCAATGCCTCCATTGCGGGCGACGAGCATTGGAGCCACAACGCGACGGCGGTGTTTGAGGATGGCATGGTAGTAGGCACGAATGAGCATTGCTACCTGGATATGACGCGTCGCGTGCGCGCAGATAAGGTTTACGTGGAGCTGGATGTGCTGGCAGACCGAAAGGGAACGGTGGACAACGTAGCCTCTTACGTAGGCTTGCGCGTTACGGAGCGGGATCAGTTCCGCGCCACGGGCCCCGACGGTATCTGGCTTGCATTCCACGATAATAAGATCGGTCTGATCACGGGGTGGCCGGGAACGAAAATGTACGTTTCGGAGTTTTCGTTTGCTTCTATGCGCCACGTGCTGATTGAGGACGATACCGTCAATAACGTCATTACCGTGTATATCAAGGAAGGTGGAGAGCGTCAGCTTGTTTGCAGATTTGTCATTCAGAACGAGCATGACGTCAAGGTGTACGACAATAAGGGAAACCAAAAGATCACCCATACCTTGGGGCATGATCTGAACAGAGATGGCTTTATCTGCTTCTGGGCACCTGCAGGAAACGCGGGCAAGAGTGCCTTTGACAATATTGAGATCCGTTGGGACGAAAAGGTGAGAGCGGAATACACCCCCACCGCCCCCGAAACGCTGCAGGATCTTTACAGCGATACCTGGGTGGGCATGGACGATGAAAACCGTTTGGTAGCCGACGGAGCAGATGACGTGGATGATAAGCTGGTGGGCATGTTCTATCAGATCTGGCACGTACAGACGGGCACGACCTATCCCGACCAGATTTTGTACGATCACCACGCAATTTATCAAGAGGGCGGTCATGCCGCCGTCAAGGAAGCCTATGGTAAGGGCCCCGTCGGTTGGGGACACTACTGGGGGCAGCCCTATTTTGGCTACTATCTGACCAACGACCAATGGGTCATCCGCAAGCATGCCTCCATGCTCTGCGATATCGGCGTGGACTTTATTTATCTGGACGTCACCAACGGCAATCCTCTGACCACCTCTTATATGGCGATTTTCAAGGAATATAAGGCAATGCGTGAGATGGGCATGGATACGCCCGATATCTGCTTCTTCATGGCGGATGACGCAAGCCTGAATCCCCGCGTATTTGAGGATATCTGGGACAACATTTATTCCACGGGGCAGTACAGCGATCTGTACGTCATGTATAAGGGTAAGCCCCTGCTGCTTGGCAACGTAGAAAAGATTGAGGACAAGGAAGCCCTTGAAACCTTTACCATCCGTCGCTGCTGGGCGTTGCGCGAAAACGTCAATAAGGGCAAGGATATGTGGACGTGGATGCATGAAAAAACTCAGCCTATCTCCATCAATACCGAAACGGGCGAGAAGGAAGAGATCTCCATCTCTGCAGCCATTCTTGCCAACCTTGGTATGGGACGCAGCAATCAGAACCGCCGCCAGCCCAAGCTGAAAACGCTGCCCGACGGCACCACGGATATCTTCCAGTTTGAATTGGAAACTACGGGGCAGGGGCTGTTCTTTGCCGAGCAGATGGAGCGTGCTGCTGAGGCTGATACCTACGTGTTGCTGATCAACGCGTGGAACGAGTGGGGCGCAGGCAGATGGGAAGGCAATAGCTATCCCACCATTGCCAACACCTACATCGACTGGACTTATTCCTATTACGTAGACTGCTTCAACCCCGAATTTTCCCGCGATATCGAGCCTATGGCGGGCGGCTTTGGCGATAACTACTATTATCAGCTTGCGCAGTTTTTGCGTGCCTTCAAGGGCTCACGCCAAGCTCCTGCGGCTGCAGGGCAGGGCGAAATGGATCTGCATGCAGACCTGTCCGCGTGGAATAGCGTATGGCCCGAATACAAGGATACCTTAGGAGACATCTTCCACCGTGACGCAATGGGCTATTGCAATTTCTTCCATTACACAAATACAAGTGGCAGAAACGATATCGTATCTGCCAAGGTATCGCGCACCGCGCAAAATACGTATTTCCTGGCTGTCTGCGCAGATACCATCACAGCACCCGAGGGACAGAATTGGATGAATCTGTTTATCAATACCGACCGCGACTATGAAACCGGCTGGTACGGCTATGACATTGTCATTAACCGTGACGGAGCAAAAGCGGCTGCAGGCAAGGTCACGATCGAGAAGTTTGTGGGCAACGAGTGGAATTTCCAATCGATCGGCGAGGGTGAGATCGCGATAAACGGCAATTATCTTGTGGTCAAGGTAGATACCGCAGCATGCGGTCTTGACGGTGATTTTGACTTCAAATGGGCGGATAACTCCACCACCGAGGGCGAGATCATGCAGTTCTTGGATCTGGGTGATGCAGCCCCCAACGCACGATTCAATTATGCTTACCGTGCAGAGGCGACAGCATCGACCTTCAACGAGGTCTTGGACGAATACCTCGTCGGTGGTGCGGCATTTGATGCGGGCAAGGCGTATATGGCGGCAGAGGGCGGCGTATACCGCCTGTATGACGGTAATACCAACGCCGTGGCTATGATGCATAAGAACAGATTGTTCACGCCCGTCAGCGCACTGGGCAATATGAGCGGTGCATCGGTCGAGCTTTCGGCAGATGGTAAGAGCGCGACCTGGCGCATCGGTGATAAGGTCATTGTCTTTACCGCGGACGTAGCGGAAGTCAAGGTGGGTATTGATACCTGCATCATTCCCGTAGCACCCTTCATGGAGAACGGTGTGCTGTACGTTCCCCTGAATGCCGCTGCATTCGTGGCGGATCTCCACTACTACGCTAACGGCACATCTGCCATCCTCAGCCCCAAGGCAGAGACTCCTGAGGGAGAGGACGGAAGACGACTGTTTGAGGCACTGAAGAGAGCATTCTGAGCTATGACGAGTCAATAACATAACCTAATGTTTGTTGGCAAAAGATAAGAAGTAAATAATCTGCGTAGCAAATTGTGTAACACCCCTTTGAAAACTGCGTAACAGGGGCAAAATAAGGTCATTTCGGAGAATACTCCGAAATGACCTAAAAGTCTTATAGAATAAAGAAAAACGGGAATCTTTCGATTCCCGTTTTCTGGTCTGAGTGACAAGACTTGAACTTGCGGCCTCTACCACCCCAACTTTTGCCAAATATTGAACTTGTGGCAATTATCGTAGGTGGCCGAGGCCGAAGCTCAAGCTCTTGTCACTCCCGGACATACGCCACGAAGAGGCGGTGCCTTATGTACCATATTTCTATGCAAGTACTATAGAAGATGCTCGGCCGAGGAACTATCATAACGTTATTCAAATCCAAAAATGTGTGGCGGGAGTGTGTAACAATTTCAAGGAACTGTGTAACAGGCTCCAAAGCAGTACCAAAAGCGAGGCCCTGACATCAGGGCTGCGTAACACAAAGGGCGGGGGACTCGTAAAAGAACGCGCCGTAGCAAGCCATATTCTCTCCCAGCTGATTGTCAGCTGCGTAGCAAATTGTGTAACAGGCCTCGAAAAACTGTGTAACAGGGGCGAAAAAAGGGCCTTCCGGAGACTCCCTCCAAAATGCCCTGAAATCCTTATAGAATAAAGAAAAACGGGAATCTTACGATTCCCGTTTTCTGGTCTGAGTGACAAGACTTGAACTTGCGGCCTCTACCACCCCAACTTTTGCCAATTATTGAACTTGTGGCAATTAACGTAGGTTGCTAATATAAGAATATTTGGTTTGAATAATAAATCTGTGCGATGCAACTAAGAGAATTTTGTATCAAATTGATTGAAAAAACTCGTTGCGTTGCATGTTGTGTTGCAAAATAAGGGCAGTTGCGTAGCAGAATTTTTCAGT
>JAZRQR010000047.1:0-2150 GCA_045650025.1 Eubacteriales bacterium | reverse complement strand
CATATCGCGGTGCATCAGAACGAATGCAATCAATATAAACGATGTGACCGGCGTGGTCTTGATAACGGAAATTGCGGGCATGAAAAAGTCGTACAAAAATTTGACGCGGTGGCATACAAGCGCAAGCGCAAAAGCGGCAGCATATGAAATCACTATGCCAATGAGCACGCGTATCGACGAGATCAGCATGACGCGCCAAAAAAGCGTTGTCGCGCTCATTTCTCCCAGCTTGATCAATACGTCAATGGGAGAGGGGAGGATGAGCGGCAGCCCGACGATTGCGGCAGCAGCCCACCACATCCCCAACCAGAATAATACGATAAGTGTGTATTTAAGAATGCGTTTCATGAATGGTCAGGGGACGTAGTAGAAGTCCTCTGCAGGCAACTGACCGCCGATAGAAGGGGGAGCAACCTTAAGCAGTACGCCATAAAAGCTTTGCAAGCCTTCCTTCATCTCTGCGCCGTCAATGTAGCAGATGTTGGAATTGGGGATAGCCTTTTTCGCAACGGGAGCCTGCGCAAAAATGCCCGCCTCAACGATCATGTTAGCAGCTTCCTCGGTATTGGCATTGACAAACTCAATAGAAGCCTTATACTCAGCCAAAAATGCCTGTACAGCCTCGGGATATTGATTCAAGAACTCGGTGCGAACCACGACGCAGCCTTGCATCAGGGAGTTTGCAGGGTAGTGCTTTTCCCATTCTGCGGTCAAATCAAGCGATGCTGCAAGAGAGGCGTTCGCGCTCTTTGCAATGGTAACCATAGGCTCGGGCAACACAGCGATATCCACCATGCCGGAAGCAAGTGCGGTACGCAGATCAGCGGGCTGCGCGTAGGTGTTGTCAATAATGATATCCTCGCCAACCTTCAAGCCGTTTGCTTCACATACAGCCTTGAACAGGAATGTGGGGTTCTGTGCAGGACAGTAAACGGTCTTGCCGCGCAGGTCCTCAAAGGAGGTAATCGCGACCTTTTCGGTATTGTTCATCACATAGAGCACGCCAAGTGTGTTCACAGCGATCACCTTGATGCCTCCATTGGTCTTGAGAGCCACGTTAGCAGCCGCATTGGTGGGCAGAGCCGCAATATCGCATGCGCCGCTTACCAGCGATGCGGTGATATTGGAAGCATCGGTCTCAACTGATACGGTGTAGGGAAGCGTTGCGGTTCCGTTTTTGCTGTCGGAGATCAGCTTAGCCATACCAAAGCCGGTCGTGCCGTTAAGCACCATGACGTTTACGTTTTCAACCGCAGGCTTTTTTTGTGCTACGCAGCCTGCAAAAACAGAAGCTGCAAGTATCAAAGTCAGGGTTACGAGGATGATTTTGTTGAAGAGTTTCATGATTTGGTGTTTCCTTTCACTTATAATGATGTAACATACGGTCGCGGTGAAGAATACGTACCGTTTTGTGTTCTTTATTGATAAATCCGTCCTGCTCCAGCTTATCGAATGCACGATAGAGCGAGGCACGGCCTATATCCAACATAGTGCAAAGAGCATTCATGGGTAGATCGAGCGTTACAATGCCGTCATTGGCATGCGCATCTAACCAAAAAGCCAATTTTTGTTCAGCAGATCCCGCAGTCAGACATGAAATCTTTTGATTGAGATATAACGTCTTTTGTGCAAGAAATGCGATGTATTGATATCTGACGGTGCTGTCGTTGTCTATGAGATACGTCAAAAAAGGTTTGCGCAGCACCAAAACCTTACAATCAGTCTTTGCAACTACTCTTGTCGCAAAAGGACTGTCGGTAAACAGATTGGAGATGCCAAATATCTCGTGCGGAGAAAACACGCGCAGCAGCACCTGCTTGTCCGAATCTGCCGAGTATGCCGCGGCTGTTCCTTCGCATAAAACGTACAGCTCGTTACTCGGTTGACCCGGGGATAAAATGATGCTGTCGCGTGCAAGGCTGATAAACTCAGGCGTATCGATCTGTGCCGCAGCAGCGATCGTTTTTATATTTGCCCCCGCGGTAATAGGCAACTTTTCAAGTATTTGTTGAATTTGATCCATACGACCTCCAAGTGTCTCATATGATACACTATTATTATAAATGAATTCACCCAAATTGTCAATAGGTTTCACAGAAATCTCATGAAAATTCACACATATGATATTGCATTTTTGAAATGGGTGTAGT
>JAZRQR010000046.1:0-1173 GCA_045650025.1 Eubacteriales bacterium | reverse complement strand
GCGGTTGCCGCGCTGATTGCCGAGGAGCAGGGACTCTTATCGATCGACGACGAGCTGTGCAAGTACATTCCCGCCTATGCGCATATGAAGATCGGACACATGGAGAACGGACAGCCCGTTTACGATAAGGACGCGTCCACGCGTATCACCATCAAGCATCTGCTTTCGCATACAAGCGGTATCGGTACCATGGAGGTGGGCGACCACGCATGGGCAACCATGCCTGAGGACAACGCCAAGACCCCCGAGGGCGTGATGGATTGGTTTGCGGATAAGTATTTGGCGTTTGAGCCCTATACCGCGCAATGGTACAGCCCCGTGGTGGCGTTTGTGGCGGTGGCACGCATCATTGAGATCGTGTCGGGCATGCCTTATAATTCCTTCCTTGATAAGTATCTGTTTGAGCCTCTTGGCATGCATGATACCACCTTTGATATGACCGACGACCAAAAGGCACGTATGATCGCCATGCACAACTACACAGAGGAGAAGGGCGGCTTTGCCGTTCCCAAGTCGGTGGACACGATATTTGAAAACATCCCCGTCACCCAATGCTGCGGCGGTGCGGGCTTGGCGGCTACCTTGGACGATTACGTCAAATTCGGTGAGATGCTGACGCACGGCGGCACCCTGAACGGTGTGCGCATCCTCTCGCCCGAGTCGGTCAAGAAAATGGGCAGCGTGCAGGTGACCGATGCCATCATGCCGCCTCCTCAGCAATGGGGTCTTGGCGTGCGCGTGATCACGGCTGACAATTACCAGATGCCCAAGGACTGCTTTGGCTGGAGCGGTGCATACGGCACGCACTACTGGAGCGATCCCGTAAACAAGATCACGGCAATCTACATGAAGAATTCGGGCTATGACGGCGGCTCGGGCGCGTTGACCTCGTTCGTTTACGAGCAGGACGTTTATGCCGCTTTGGAGGGATAATATGGCAAACGAAATTATCAAGGGCATGGGTTTTCACCACATGGCTCTGTACGTATCGGATTTTGATAAGTCGCTGGCTTTCTATCAGAAGCTTGGCATGAAGGTATATACCGCCTGGGGAGAGGGCGCAAACCGTATTGCGCTGCTGGACACGGGCGACGGCAGTATGCTTGAAATCTTTGCAAAGCCGGGGCAGGAGTATGCATCCGAGGGCAGATGGCAGCATCTTGCCTTGCACGT
>JAZRQR010000045.1:0-35458 GCA_045650025.1 Eubacteriales bacterium | reverse complement strand
TTACCCGGGTCATCACCGATTGTGTGATGGGCGAGAGGAATGTCAATGGATAGAACCTTGAAATTTGCCCTTGCGAGCTTGGTGTTCAATATGGCGTATGCAACCTACCATCTTATCATGGGCTTGGTTACAAGCTCTTGGTGGTTATTAACGCTTGGCTCATACTATCTTGTTTTAAGCATTGTACGCTTTGTGGTGCTACGCTCCAAATTGGGAGAGCGTTTCATTGCTAAGTTTACAGGGTGGATGTTGATACTACTATCCATACCACTTATTGGAACGGTTATACTCTCCGTAGTGCGCAATAGAGGGCACGAGCGGCATATGATCGTGATGATAGCATTGGCAGCGTATGCCTTTACCAAGATTACGCTTGCAACAATAAAGCTCATTAAAGCTCGTCGCAGTACTTCGGCAACGCTGATCACGCTACGAAACATATCCTTTGCGGATGCCTTTGTTTCGATATTCGCATTGCAACGCTCGATGCTCGTATCATTTGAGGGAATGACCGAGGCAGAAATAGTGATTATGAATGCTACGCTCGGCTCTGCCGTGTGCGTAATTGTGTTTCTGCTTGGATTAAATCTTGTAAGAAATAGAAAGATATTATTTAAGAGCATAGATCAATAAATTACACAAACAAATTCCAATTTATCGAACAGAATAAACGAACCCCGACAGACCTTGAAAATCTGTCGGGGTTATCTCTTTGTTTTCTGCGTATCAAATTTTAGTCTTAACGGGTCCGAGGACGTCGACCCCTACAACAAATATCCAACTTCCTTATGAGAAGTCGTCTTTCGCCACTCTCTTTTATTTACGTGGATCAATCAATATTCCAGATCAGCCAGGAATTCGTTGATCTTGCCAAGAGCCTTATCGGTGCCCTTCTGCCACTTGGACAGCGTGGAACCAAGCTTGGTGGACTTACCGGAGAACAGAGCGCGGAGCTGGTCACGAATGGACTGACCGCCGTTGTTCTGAATGATGTTGGAGCATGCGCCCGTGAAGTCAAAGGTCAGAGAATCGTAGATCAGATCCAGCATTTCCTTGGACTCGGGGTTCTGCAGGTACTGGTAGGAAAGTGCGGTGGAATAGTAAGCATCCACAACGGTTGCGTAGCTGTTGGAAGCCATGCACTCCAGAACTGCACCCATCATTGCCAGCGTATCTTCATCAGAGATCGAGCTGGAAACGCCAATGCCGGTTACCTGGTCCTGTACGTAGGTTGCGTACTTTTCCTGGCTTGCGTCAAACTTAGGCATAGGAGCGATACCGTAGTCAAATTCTGCCAGGTCACCAACGTTGGTCTCCAGCGCGAATACCTGTACGGTTGCCATCATGCTCTTGCTTGCTGCAAATGCCTCAACGATGTCGGTCTTACCGGTATCGTCATAGGTTGCGGACTTGAATACGTAGGTGGATGCGTTGTTGTACAGAGCCTGTACCTTTTCGCACAAGTCAACCGTTCTTGCAAACTGCTCGGTGTTGTAGAACCACTCGCCGTTCTCATTCTTGCTGACCAGCTGAATGTTAGCTGCTACCAGGTAGGGGTCAACCGATACGGTGTCACCCGTGATCAGACCGTACATATCGCGGTCGTCCTTCTTGTTCACGGTTGTACCGGAATCCTGGTATCTGTCCGCGATGATCTGGTTCTGGTAATCCAGCGTCCATTCACCATTCTTAACGATCTCATAGAGATCGGTCTCGCCAAGGTCCTCAAATACCTCGCGGTTGTAAACGGTTACGAACATGTAACGGAACATGGAGATCGCAATCGCACCCGATGCCAGGTACTGCTTATTGTTCTCGCCAAACGATACGATGTCGTTATAGCCCTGGGTCCAATAGTGCTTATCCAGATCCATATACGGCAGATCGCGCAGGTTGACAAACTCACCCTTAAGTACTGCCTGAATGATGACGTAGGTGGAGTCTGCTACGATATCATAGTCCGAAGAACCACTCTTAACAGCGGTGCTGTGCTTTGCGGTGGGGTCGGTTTCATCCATCAGCATTTCCAGCTTTACGTCCAGTCTGTCCTCGATTGCCATGTTTCTGGTGTAAACCGCATGCGCAACCACGTCACTCTGGGTATCGGAGTTGGATTCGGAATAAAACTCATCGTTTACACCGAACTTGTCTCTGGAAAGGATGGTGACAGTCTCATCACCAAACGAAAGCTCGGGAACCTCGTCAACGTAGTTGGGGTCGCCCGTTACCTGCTCTACCTGTTCGCCCTTAGTGCCTTCCTCGTCCGTCTGGTCGTTTGCACATGCAACCAACAGGGACGCAAGCATCAGAAGAGCAAGCAGCATACAAAACAGCTTTTTCATATTGCTTTACCTCCAAAATTCATGTATGGGCACACTTCACCCATCTTGCTCTATCATTGTACACTATATTTCCCGATATGTCAAGAGTATTCCCACACCCAGCATCTTTTTTGTATAAAATGCCAAGGGGCTGTGCCCAAGTCACAGCCCCTTGCGGGTTGCATTATTTGCTCAGAATATGGGAAATGACCTTCCAGAATCTCTCGCAGGATGCAAGATCCAGTCTTTCATCGGGCGAATGGATGTTGCGCATGTTGGGGCCAACCGAGATCATATCCATCCGGGGCAGTCTGGAGCGGATGATACCGCATTCCAGTCCCGCGTGAATCACGCTTACCTCAGGGGTCTTGCCAAACAGCTCGGCATACGCTGCCAGATACTCCTCACGGATCGGCGATTCCTTGGCATAGCTCCAGCCGGGATAGCGCGAATGATGGCGCGTGCTGCCGCCGCAAAGCGTTGCCAGCGCGTCCAGCTCGTCGATCGAAGCGTCCAGCTGGCTCTCGATTGCCGAGCGCGAGGAAATGGTCAGGTGCACGCTATCCTGCTCGGTGCGCACAATGCCCAGATTGCGGGAGTACTCCACAAGCCCTGCAATGTTGTTGCTCATTGCCAGCACGCCGTTGCCAACCGTTGCAATTGCGCAGATCACGCGCGCGGTGCTGTCCTTGTCAAGGCAGGTCGCAGGCGCGGTGACGGTATTGCACTGCATGAAAAAGCCTGCATCCTCTGCGCAAAGCTCTGCCTTGATGGCATTGGTCAGCTGTGCGACCTTGCCGGGCATTTCCGACAGATTCTCACCGCACACCACTGCCGCGCACTCACGCGGAATGGCGTTATCCTTACTGCCGCCCGCAATGGCGCACAGATGAAAATCAAATTCCTTGGAAAGAGAGAGCAGTATTCTGCCCAGCAGCTTATTGGCGTTGGCGCGTCCGCGGTGCACGTCCGCACCCGAGTGACCGCCTGCAAGACCGCCGATCTTGATCTCAAGGGCAATGCCCTGCGCCTCGGTATAGGCAACGGGAATGGCAAGATCGGTACGCAAGCCGCCTGCGCAGCCTGCGGTTACGCAAGCCTCGTCCTCACTGTCCATATTGAGCATGCGGGATGCGCTGACCAGCGAATAATCAAAGCTCTCAGCACCCAGAAGACCAACCTCTTCCTCCACCGTGAATAAGCACTCCACAGCGGGATGCGGGGTCTGCCCGTCCAGAATTGCCATCATCATGGCAACCGCAATGCCGTCGTCACCGCCCAGCGTGGTGCCCTTTGCACCAAGCCAGCCGTTCTCCACAAACAGCTTGAGCGCGTCCTTGGTAAAATCATGCACGGTGTCGTTGTTCTTTTCGCACACCATGTCGGTATGTCCCTGCAATAGCACCGCAGGGCGATCCTCCAGCCCCTTGGTTGCGGGGGCTTTGATAAACACGTTATTGACCGCATCGCGGCAATATGCAAGACCGCGCGCCTTGGCAAACTCGACCAGATAGTCCGCAATGGCGGATTCATTGCCCGAGCCGTGCGGAATGGCGCAGATCTCTTCAAAAAACTCAAACAGTCTCTTGGGCTCATAGCCCTTTACGATGTATTCCATAGTATTCTCCGATTATTTTTTGGTGTTTTGCTTGGAGTCCGCGTCACGCGTCAGCGCGCCGATACTATCGCGGAACTGCGGGATGGTGGACAGATACTTACCCGTTCCCACCGCCACGCAGGAGATGGGGTTTTTGGCAACCGTAGTCTTAATGCCTGTCACGCGCGTGATCAGCTTATCCAAACCGTACAGCAAACTGCCGCCGCCCGCCATGTAGATGCCGTTTTTGAGAATATCGCCCAGCAGATCGGGGGGCGTGCGCTCAATGATGGCACAAACCGCGTCCAGAATAGCGGTCACGGGCTCGATCATTGCCTCCATCATTTCCTTGGAGGAAAGCGTGATGACGCGCGGCATACCGGTGCCAAGGTCGCGTCCCTTGACCGAGATGGTTTTCGCCTCGCCGTGGTCATACACAGCGCCGATCTGTATTTTGATGGCTTCTGCGGTGCGCTCGCCGATAAGCAGGTTATACTGTCTGCGCACGTACTGCATAATTGCCTGGTCGAACTTATCGCCCGCGATCTTGACCGACTCGGACACCACGATGCCGCCCATGGCAACCACCGCAATATCGGTGGTACCGCCGCCAACGTCCACGATCATATTCCCGATGGGAGAATTGATATCCACGCCCGCGCCCATCAGAGCCGCCTTAGGCTCCTCGATCAAAAAGGTTCTGCGTGCGCCCGCTTCGGCAGCGGCATCCAGCACGGCACGCTCCTCCACCTCGGTAATACCGGTAGGAACACCGATCATCACGCGAGGGCGGAACACGGTATTTCCGCATGCGCGGCGAATGAAATATTGCAGCATATGCAGCGTGACGTCATACTGGCTGATCACGCCGTTTTTCAGGGGTCGCAGGGTGGTGATATGATCGGGGGTTCTGCCGATCATGGCAAGTGCCTCTTTACCAACCTTCACGACTTTATCAGTCGTAGTATCCATGGCGACCACGCTGGGCTCATTGAGCACGATGCCCTTTCCGTCGACGTGCACGAGCACGCTGCAGGTACCGAGGTCAATGCCGATGTCACGACTGAGATTGAGGTTTAATTTATCAAGCACAAATCGATCCTCCTGGGGGATTTGATAGGTGTATACAAACATCCAAGATAATTATACTACAAAGACAAGGTAAAGTCAAGCCACACGGACGACTTTAACAGGATAAAAGTTTTGGTCGAGCTTTTTCAAAAGCTCGCAGGGTCTTGGGACAGCGTCCCAAGTCGTGCTCCGCAGAGCACGAAACATCCCCTATCGCCCCAAAGCGCCCGAAAGAGGGTGAATTTTTTGCCTTTGGCAAAAAAGAGGGAGAAAACCACAAGTGGGGTTTTCTCCTTTTTTGTTATGGGTTTATGTGAGTAGACCGTTTCCGTTCTTTTTTGTGCAAGTAGGCGCAAAAGAAGAACATATTTGCTTCGCAAATGAAAACGGCGTTTTGAGAGTTTCGACTCTGCGGAGGCGACGAGGGCTACGCGCCGGTTGAGTTTTAGATGTTGGACTTCGCAGAAGTCCAACATCAGGGTGGCGTCAGAAGCACTCGAAAGCATGACAACATTCACACGCCACCATGCCTTTCTGAAAAAGGCGGGCGAAAACTTTTCATCGTAGGCGCGCCTGCGCGCCTATGGTTAATTCATATAATCCGGTCCAAATCCGTAAGGCAACAGCTCGGCAAGCGTGACCGTTTTGTACGCGCCTCCCTGCTCGATCAGGTACACCTTGAACGCATCGGGATTGCAGAACTCGCGCAGCACCTGTCGGCATACGCCGCAAGGCGGGAATCCACCCTCAATCTCCTCTTTATTGCCGCCGCAGACTGCAATGGCTTCAAATTCCGTCTCGCCCTCGCTGACCGCCTTGAATACCGCCACGCGCTCCGCGCATACGGTGGGCGTATAGGACGCGTTTTCAATGTTGCAGCCCATATACACCTTGCCCGACTTTGTCAGCAGCGCCGCACCTACGCGATAGCCCGAATAGGGCGCGTAGGCAGACTTTCTTGCCTCAATCGCCATTTCTATCAGCTTTTCGGGTGTCATATCAGCAGCCCTCCAGTACGTTTCCGCTCACGCCGTCAATGGAGAACATGGCGGCAATGGTGGCAGCCACGCTGTCAAAGCCAAGCACGGTGCCTAAGTTTTTGCTCTCCATGCCCTTCTTGTACACCAGCAGCGGTACGTATTCTCTTGTGTGGTCGGTGGTCTTGGTATATCCGGGGTCGCAGCCGTGGTCAGCCGTGACCATCAGCACGTCATCCTCGCGCATGTTCGCCATAAAATCGCCAAGGAATGCGTCAAACTCGTTCAGCGCGCGTGCGTATCCTGCCGCGTCGCGGCGGTGACCGTACACCATGTCAAAGTCCACCAGGTTGATAAAGCACAGACCGTTGAAATCCTCGCCCTGCAGCTCGGCGGCAGTGACCATGCCCTTTTGGTTGGGACCCGTGTAGTACACGTCGGTCGCGCCCTTGCCTGCAAAAATGTCGTTGATCTTGCCAACTGCCTTGACGTCAAGCCCTGCCTGCTTCATGCGGTCCATCAGCGTAGCCGCGGGCGGCTCGAGCGAATAGTCGTGTCTGCCGCTTGAACGAGTGAAATTCGGATGCTCGCCCACAAACGGACGCGCAATCACTCTGCCTGCGCCATGCTTGCCCACCAGCAGCTTGCGCGCGATGTGGCAATATTCATAAAGCGTTTCCAGCGGCACAATATCCTCGTGCGCCGCGATCTGGAACACGCTGTCCGCAGAGGTATAGACGATCAGGTCGCCCGAATCGATATGCTGCTGTCCAAAGTCACGAATGACATCCGTGCCCGAATAGGGCTTATTGCACAGCACGCCCCTGCCGGTAGCCGCGCGGAAGGGTGCGAGCACCTCCTCGGGGAATCCCTCGGGATAGGTGGGCAGCGGATTTTCGGACACCAAGCCCATCAGCTCCCAGTGACCAATGGTGGTATCCTTGCCCATAGACTTTTCCTGCAATCTTGCATACGAGCCGATGGGTGCCGGATCGGCAGCAAGGCAGCTCACACCGTCAATATTGCCAAGTCCCAGCCTTTGCATATTGGGCAGGTGCAGCTCGCCCGTCTTGTACACCGATTCCAGCGTATTGACGCCAAAGTCGCCAAACGACTCGCTATCGGGGCACGCGCCGATGCCAAAGCTATCTAAAACGATCAAAAATACGCGTTTGCTCATTTTTTCGCCATCTCCACAGCGGTATCCAGCGCGATCTCCATCATCTGGGTAAAGGAGTTCTGGCGCTCCTCTGCGGTGGTCAGCTCATGGGTAACAAGGCTATCCGAAATGGTGCACAGAGCCAGCGCTCTCTTGCCTGCGCGTGCCGCGTTGAGGTACAGCGCAGCTGCCTCCATTTCCACTGCCATAACGCCCATCTTTGCCCACTTCATGCCGTCGGCGGGATCGTCGTTATAGAAAATATCCGAGGAAAGCAGGTTGCCGACGTGGTAGCGCACGCCCAGCTTTTCTGCCTGCTCGATGGCGGTCTTGAGCAGCGTGTAGTCCGCAATGGGAGCCATCAGACCGGGCATATGGAACTGGTCTGCAAAATGACTGTTGGTGCATGCAGCCTGACCGAACACCACGTCACGGATGTGAATGTTCTCCTGCATCGAGCCTGCAGAGCCTACGCGGATGATATTCTCAACGCCAAAGAAGTTGAACAGCTCGTAAGAATAAATGCCGATAGCGGGCATACCCATGCCGCTTGCCATGACCGATACGGGCGTGCCCTTATAAGTACCGGTGTAACCGTGCACACCGCGCACGTCGTTGACCAGCACGGGGTTGTCAAGGAAGGTCTTGGCAATAAATTCGCTTCTCTTGGGGTCACCGGGCATCAGCACGGTCTTTGCAAAGTCCTCAGGCTTTGCGTTTATATGAGGGGTAGGATAAGGCTTGTCAGACATAATCGTTTCTCCTTTATTTGTTCTGATTTTAATTACAAATTACAGCTTTTCGGGGCTGCCCTCCATAAAGTATGCAGCCTCCATATCCGCCATGCAAAGCGCGTATGCAAGCGGGAACATTTCCAAAGCCTTGCCCACGTTACCGGGATCCTCGTTGCCCGAAAAGCCCATGTGATAACGGATGGCAAACGCCTCGTCGCGCGTCAATCTCATATAGCCCGATACGATATACACCGACTTTTCGCCGTGTCCGTAGGGCAGATTATCCTCAATGGTGTAATACGGCACGCTCTCCCACTTGCCAAACTCGTTCTTGACGTTACGGAACGAGGTCTTGTAGAAGTTGACCTTGCACACGTCGTGCAAAAGCGCCGCAATGGCAATGCTCTCCTCCGAATAGGAAATGCCGTAGAGCTCCTTGACACGGGGGCGGTCAAGAATATCCTTTAAGCACTCGTACACGTTCAGGCTATGGCGCAGAAGTCCACCTTCAAAGTTGCCATGATAGCGCGTGCTTGCGGGAGCGGTAAAAAAGTCGCTGCCCTCGGAGTCCAGGAACGCCAGCAGCTTGTCCGCGCCCTCTCTCTTGATATACTTGTTATAGATTTCTAAAAATTTCTGTTTATCCTCGTGCAGTTGCATGATAGCCTCCCGTTTTGCATTGTATTCCATATTCATTTTAGCATAGTTTTTGCAAAATGTAAAGGGGGTTTTGATGTAAAAAAGGAGCCTTCCCTATGGGCAATGTTATTAAGTTAAGCATAATGGAAAATCACGTAATATAACGCGCAAAAACTATTTGTATTCGCGCTCTCCCCCCTGCGCTTGGATCAAGCCTGCGCCCGCTGTCCCCCCTCCCGGAGGGGGGCTTTGATAGCAGCATCGCGCCCTTCCAAACCGACACTCAACCGTCAACGGTAACTTGATTAACCGAAATCTGCGTGAAAACCGATATTTCAGCGGTCAACTAAAAAAGAATGAGCAGACCAACTACATAGCCCCCCTCCGGGAGGGGGGACAGCGGGCGCAGGCTTGATCCAAGCGCAGGGGGGAGAGCGCGAATAGAAAGGGTTTATGACCAAAATGCGACAACGGAAACTGCGACAATCATATAAAAAAAGCAGGAATCTGCTCAAAATTGAACAATTTCCTGCTATTTTTCTGCTCCCACATAGGGTAGATTATGCCTGTGCCGCCTCTTCGGCAGGCTCGGGCAGTGCCTCGTTTTCTGCCTGCTCGCGCTTTAATTTGCGCACGCGGTGCGTCCATGTGCACACGCAGCAAATCAGGTGCACGCCTGCGGTCAGGATCCAGGAAATGGGATACGACCAATACAGCGTTTCGATGGGCGCGGGGAAGCCGGGGCAAAGCAAGAGGATCCACACAATGCGGAACACGCAAGAGCCGACCAGCGAGACACCCATTGGCAAGAACGATTTGCCCATACCGCGCATGATGCCGCTGCCCACGTCCATAATGCCGCACAGGAAATAGGTCACGCAAATGACCGAAAGTCTTGTCATGCCCGCAGCCACAACCTCGGGCTGACCGGGGCGGTAGATCGAAATCAGCGCCGCGCCGTTGAGGTAGATCAGAGAGGACATACCAAGTCCAACCACCGTAACAAGACCCAGACAGATCAGAGACGCACGCAGCACGCGGTCGTACTTCTTCGCTCCCGTGTTCTGACCGACAAAGGTCAGGGCGGCATGATAGCAGGCGTTCATGGAGATATACACAAAGCCCTCAATGTTACCCGCCGTGGTGTTACCCGTCTGTACGACGGTGGGATAGGTGTTGACCGTGCTTTGGATCAGCGTATTAGACAGCGAGAAGAAGGTTGCCTGCAGACCTGCGGGCAGACCGATGCGCAGCATCTTTTTAAGTGCCGCCTTATCAATGCCCAGCTTGGAGAAGCTCAGCTTACAATCATCATCCAAATTGACCATATGGTGCAGCACCATTGCCATGGCAATATACTGTGCTACCGCGGTTGCAATACCAACACCAACCGCGCCCATGTGGAACACGCTGACAAAGATGAGGTTCAAAAATACGTTTGCAAGACCCGAAAGAGTCAGGAAGATCAAGGGGTTCTTGGAGTCGCCCTTGGAGCGCAGAATGCTTGCCGCATAGTTATATACCATGCATGCGGGAATGCCCACGAAATACGCGCGCATATAGGGTGCCGCTTCCACCAGCACCTCCTCCTGCGTACCCATGAGCACAAGCAGGGGCCTTGCCATAAAGAAGCCGAAAATGCCCACCGCGATACCGGTAAACACCGAGGTCAGAATAGCGGTATGTACCACCTTGGAAACGCCATCATGGTCGCCCGCACCGATCTTTTGCGCTACGGCAACGCCCGCGCCGACAGAAAGCCCCATAAAAAGGTTGACGATGAGATTGATCAACGCACCGCACGCACCAACCGCAGCCACCGCCGCGTCTGCGTTATCTGCCCAGTTGCCCACGACCACCATATCGGCTGCATTGTACAGCAGCTGGATAATGCCCGTAAACATGACCGGAAGCATGAACAGAATGATCTTACCCAGCATAGGGCCTTGGGTATAATCCTTTTTCTTTTCATGCCCGTACACGCGGAATTTTCGCATATTACCGCCCGATTTCAGCATGTTTCTTCACTCCTTTGACACGACTTCAAAAAGTCCACATTCAAATTTATTATATAACAAAATCTTGTCCGCGTCAAGGGTTAAAAAACAGAAAATCACAAAGCGCACCCCTCTATATAAATTCCCTGCTTTTCATTGACATTTTGCGTAAAATTTGGTATAATAATGATGTATGCAAATTTGATTTTCGGAGGACGAAATGGCACATTCCGATGAAATTTTGAATAGAATCACGCAGCTGCGTGCAGAGGTGGCGCACCACGCAAAGCTTTATTACGTGGACGACGCGCCCGTGATCTCTGACTACGAGTACGACCGCATGTTTTACGAGCTGCTCGCCCTTGAACAGGCGCATCCCGAGCACTTTGACCCTGCATCCCCCACGCAGCGCGTGGGCGGCAAGCCCTTAGACAAATTTGCCAAGGTGACCCATCGCGTGCGCATGGACTCGCTCTCGGACGTGTTTTCCTACGACGAGCTGACCGATTTTGTCACGCGCGTGCACCAAGAGCTGCCCGACGCCGTATTTTCGGTAGAGCCCAAGATCGACGGCTTGTCCTGCTCGCTGATCTACCGGGACGGCGTGCTGGTGACGGGCGCGACGCGCGGCGACGGTGTGACGGGTGAGGACGTGACGCAAAACGTGCGCACCATTTTCTCGATTCCTCTGACGCTTCCCGAGCCGCTGACGCTGACCGTGCGCGGTGAGGTCTACATGCCCCGCGCGGTATTCGAGCGCATCAACCAAAAACGCGAGGCGGCGGGCGAGGCGCTCATGGCAAATCCCCGTAACGCGGCTGCCGGCTCGCTTCGTCAGCTGGATCCCCAGGTGACCGCACAGCGCGCCCTGGATATTTTCGTATTCAACTACCAGGAGGGTGACCTCTATGCCGACGGGCACGCCCCCGAAACCCATATGGAAACCTTGGATCGTCTGGCAGCTCTCGGCTTTCCTGCCATCAAGATGCGCACCGTGGTACGCACGGCAGACGAGATTATTGCCCATATCGAAAAGATCGGCGCTATGCGTGACGATCTGGCTTACGACATTGACGGTGTGGTGGTCAAGGTCAATTCCCTTGCCCAGCGCACCCTGCTCGGACAGGGCGTCAGCACTCCCAAGTGGGCGGTAGCGTACAAATTCCCGCCCGAGCAAAAGCAGACAAGGCTCAACGAGATTACCATTCAAGTCGGTCGCACCGGTGTGCTGACCCCCACCGCCGAGCTCTCCCCCGTGAGACTGGCAGGCACGACCGTCTCGCGCGCCACGCTGCACAACATTGACTTTATCCGCGAGCGCGGCATTATGCTGGGCGACGTAGTGTCGGTGCAAAAGAGCGGCGACATTATCCCCGAGGTGGTGTGCGCGCATCCCGAAAAGCGCGACGGCACGCAGATCCCCTTCCACATGCCCACGCATTGTCCCTCCTGCGGCCACGAGGTAGTGCAGCCCGAGGGCGAGGTTGCGGTGCGCTGCATCAACCCCTCCTGCCCTGCGCAGCTTTCACGCGGTATTGAGCATTTTGCCTCCAAGGACGCCATGGACATTGACGGACTTGGGCCGCAGATCGTGGACGCGCTGATTGACGCCGATCTCATTCACGACACGGCAGATCTTTACGCGCTGAAAGCCGAGCAGATTGCTGCACTGGAGCGCATGGGCGACAAATCGGCTGCCAACCTGATTGCGGCGATTGAAGCATCCAAGTCCGCCGGCTTGGAGCGTCTCATCTTCGCGCTCGGCATTCGCAATATCGGTCAGGTAGCGGCAACCGCGCTTGCGCGCCGCTTTGGCACGCTGCAAGCCTGCATGGATGCCACGGCGGAGCAGCTTTGCGAGCTGGACGACTTTGGCAAGATCACCGCAGATTGCGTGGTCGAATACTTCTCGCGCCCCGAGAGCCGTGCGCTTTGCGCGCGCTTGGAGGCTGCAGGTGTACTGACCGTCTCGACTGCCGCCCCTGTTGGCGACAAGCTGGCAGGCTTGACCTTCGTTTTAACCGGCACGCTGCCCACCATGGGACGCAGTGAAGCGGAAAAATTGATCGTTGCCGCCGGCGGCAAGACCTCCGGCTCGGTTTCCAAGAAAACCTCCTACGTGGTCGCCGGCGAGGCTGCCGGCAGCAAGCTGACCAAGGCGCAAAGCCTTGGCGTGCCCGTCATTGACGAGGCGGAATTGCTTAAAATGTTGTCGTAACGTAGGGGCGACTGAATGAATCGCCCCTACGGAGGGTATTCTCGAGATATTATGTGAGTAAACCCTCTCCGTTCTTTTTTTGAGCAAGTAGCCGCAAAAAAAGAACCAAAAAAACGGCGATTGAGAAGTTTCGCGCCTGCGGGCGCGACTCGGGGCGCTGCCTATCAAAGTTTAGGATGCTGCCGTTACAAACGAGCAGCATCACGTGGCGTCAGAAACACTCGAACATCAAGCCACATTCACACGCCACAATGCTTTTCTGAAAAAAGCGACGCAAAAACTTTCATCCGTTTGTATAGGATTTGATCCCCTGATACACCCCTTGGGCGAACAGCCCCGGGTTTTGGCTCATCAGCGCAGCGTCGCCCGGATTGGTGATAAACCCAAGCTCCACCAGCACCGCCGGCATTGCCGTCTTGCGTAGCACGTACAGCCCCGAACGCACAAACGTGCCGCGATCAGGCAAGCCCGTAACCGCTGTTACCCCGCGCACAATATCCTCTGCCAAGGGGTACGCTCTCCCCGCACGCGAATACACAAACGCCTCGGTTCCCGTAGCCGAGGGGATCTCGGATGCATTGGTGTGCAGGCTGATAAAATAATCCGCCCCCCACGCGTTCGCATCGTTTACGCGTGCCTGCAAGCTGCTATTCAGCGACGTTCCCAGCTGCGTATCCGCTGCCCTGCGCGAAAGACGCACCTCAAAATCGGGATCTGCGCGCAAAAGCGCCGCCAGCTCTTGCCCGATGCGGTAGGTAATATCCTGCTCGCGCAGTCCGTTCCCCTCCGCACCCGCGTTGGGATTGACCGGATTATGTCCTTGATCCACGTATATTTTTATTGCCATAAAAGCCCCCTGAAAACGGTTTTAATTTCATTCTATGAAAGGAATTTGTGATGAGTTCCATGAAATCCAACGACTTTTCCCAAGAAAAAAACGCCATTGTAGGCGGCACGCTATATCTGGTTGCCACCCCCATCGGTAACCTTGCCGACCTTTCCGAGCGCGCCATCAAGGTGCTCTCCGAGGTGGATTTTATTGCCGCCGAGGATACGCGCAACTCCCAAAAGCTGCTCTCGGTGCTGGGCATCTCCAAGCCCATGGTGTCCTATTTTGAGCACAACAAGCGCGAGCGCGGTGAGCAGATCATTGAGAGATTGCAGGCGGGCGAATCCTGTGCGCTTGTCACCGATGCAGGCACACCTGCCGTCTCCGACCCCGGTGCGGACTTGGTTGTGCTGTGTGCCGAGCGCGGCGTGAGAGTGACCAGCATTCCCGGCTGCTGCGCCGCCATCACCGCGCTGACGCTTTCTGCCCTGCCCACGGGTCGCTTTACCTTTGAGGGATTCCTTTCCACCAACAAAGCAGAGCGCCGCGAGCATCTTGCCGATCTCAAAACAGAAAAGCGCACCATGATCCTGCACGAAGCACCGCATAAGCTGCGCAATACCCTGCAAGACCTCTCCGATGCCTTTGGCGGTGAGCGACGCATTGCACTTTGCCGTGAGCTGACCAAGCTTAACGAGCAGGTGGAGCGCACCACACTCTCGGGCGCGATTGCCATTTACGAAGAGAAAGAGCCGCGCGGCGAGTACGTGCTGGTCATTGAAGGCGCAACCAAAACCGCCGAGGCAACCGCATTCTGGCAGGATATGAGCATTCCCGCGCACGTGCAATACTACGTGGACGGTGGCATGAGCCAGAAGGACGCCATCAAGGCGGCGGCGAAGGATCGCGGTGTGCACAAAAACGAAGTCTATTCCAAGATCGTGGAGCAAAAAAGCGCACAAAACTGATCTTTTTTGCAAAAAAATCCAAAAAAACAGTTGCACATACGGCACGAATGTGCTATGATATTAATATCTTTTTATTTCCCTTATGACAAGGAGTACTTACCATGGAAAAATGCAGAGTTGGCGTCATTGGCGCAACAGGTATGGTTGGTCAGCGTTTTCTGACCCTCTTGGAAAATCACCCTTATTTTGAAGTAACCGCTCTGGTTGCATCCCCCCGCAACGCAGGCAAAACATACGAGCAGGCGCTCGATGGCAGATGGAAGATGACCACTCCCCTGCCCGAAAAATACAAGAATATGGTCATTATCAGCTCCGAGGACATTGCAGCCGTCAAGGAGCTTGTTTCCTTTGTGTTCTGCGCGGTCAATATGAAGAAGGACGAGATCAAGGCGCTGGAGGAGGCTTACGCCAAGGCTGAAATTCCGGTCGTTTCCAACAACAGCGCACACCGCTGGACGCCCGACGTACCCATGGTCATCCCGGAGGTCAATGCAGACCACTACGAGGTCATTGAAGCACAGAAAAAGCGTCTTGGCACCAAGCGCGGCTTTATCGCAGTTAAGCCCAACTGCTCCATTCAGGGCTACGTTCCCGCGCTGACCGCCGTGAAGGATTTCGGCATTAAGGAAATGGTGGTCACCACCTACCAGGCGATCTCGGGCGCGGGCAAGACCTTCAACGAGTGGCCCGAAATGATCGACAATATCATTCCCTTCATCGGCGGCGAGGAAGAAAAGTCCGAGCAGGAGCCCCTGCGTATTTGGGGTACGGTGGAGAATGGTGAGATCGTCAAGGCACAGGCTCCCGTCATCACCTCGCAGTGCATTCGCGTGCCCGTGACCGACGGACATATGGCGGCGGTGTTTGTCAAGTTTGAGCACAAGCCCACCAAGGAGCAGATCCTGGAGCGTTGGAAGAATTTTGCCGGCAAGCCCCAGGAGCTGGGTCTGCCCAGTGCTCCCGAGCAGTTCATCACCTACATGGAAGAGGATAACCGCCCCCAGACCAAGCTGGACCGTGACATTTACGGCGGCATGGGCGTGACGGTTGGCAGACTGCGCGAGGATACCATTTACGACTACAAGTTTGTAGCCCTTGCACACAACACCCTGCGTGGTGCGGCAGGCGGTGCACTCTTGTGCGCAGAGCTGCTTTACAAGCTGGGTTATTTTGACTAAGAAAAATGAAACGGACAGAGAAAAATCTCTGTCCGTTTTTCGTTTACAAATACGCCTTGATCAGCGCCGCCACGCTTTCGGTCGTACGGCTGACCTTTTGCAGCACCACGGGCATGGCGGATTGCATTGCCACGCCGCAAAAATCAGGCGCGGTAAGCATATCCAAATCGTTATCGCCATCCCCCACGGTCAAAATAATTTCGGGTGTAATACCGCGCAGCTCGGTCAGGCGGCGGATGCCGCTTGCCTTATTGGTGCCGCCACACACAAAATCAATGCTTTGCACGGTAGGCATCAGCCCCTTGATCTGCCCCGGAAACCTGGCTTCGCAGGCATTGCGCACGGCATGCGCGAACTCGGGGCGTTCAAACCACGCCGAGACCTGCAGCACGTGATCCATGCGCTCGCCATCAATCATAAGGTACTGATCATCCGCGCGCAGATCGGTGCTTTTTTCCACGTCCAGGCTGCTCCAATCGTAGGACGCCGCCACGTACTGCGCCTCGTAGCGATAGATCTCGCCAAACAGCGCCTTTGCCACGCGCGCGGGAATGCAGCTGTGCCCGACCGGCTTGCCGTCCGCATCGGTCATGACCGAGCCGTTACAGCCGATCATGAAATCGTAAGGCACGCCGTCGCGCTCCAAGGTATGGTAGATCGAGCCGAGGTTTCTGCCGCTGACCACGCCAAACAAGTTGCCCGCGGCGCGCCAGGCGGTAATGGCATCAATGGTTTCTGTGCTGACCGTGCCGCCCACGTTGAGCGTGCCGTCATAATCGCTTGCTAATATCTTCATTTCAAATTCTCCCAAATCAGCGCCGCCACGCTCTCGGTTCTGCGGCTGACCTGCTCCAGTACGCCGGGCATGGAGTTTTCCATCGCATAGCCGCAAAAATCGGGTGCGGTCAGCATGGCAAGGTCGTTGTCACCGTCCCCCACGGTCAAAATCAGGTCGGGGTGCAGGTCGCGCAGCGCAAGCATGCGACGAATGCCCACCGGCTTGCCCGCTTGGGTGCTGATAAAGTCCACGCCAAAAATACCGGGCATAATGCATTGCACCTCGCTGCCAAACGCGGCTTTGCAATCGTCGCGCAAGCGCGTTGCCTTGTCAGCATCCAAAAAATTGGCATGCATTTGCGTCACGGGATATATGCGATTACCGTCAATGATCAAAGCACCATCCTGCACGCTGACCTGACTTTCGGGCGTGACCAGCACGCTTGCCTCGTCAAAGGACACCGAAATATGGCGCGGCTCATGCGTGCGGATCTTGGCGAGCAGCTGTGCAGCCAGATCTGTTGGAATGGCAATACACTCGGCGGCGTTGCCGTTCTCGTCCGAGACCGCGGCGCCGTTATTGCCGATCAAAAAGTCGTACTCCACGCCGTCCTTTGCCATAAACTCGCGCAAATAGCGCAGATATCTGCCGCTGACCATGCCAAACAGGTTGCCTGCGGCACGCCAAGCGGCAATTGCCTCTAAATTCTCCTTGCTGACCGTACCACCCACGTTCAGGGTGCCATCGTAGTCACACGCTAAGATCTTCATGCGATAACCAGCTTTCCGAAATACTCGGGGCGGTGGAAGTCGGGGTTTTCGGTACCCACGCGACTCCAGGAGCCGTAATGCGGGATTTCGGTATGGTCACCACACTTATAAAAGTTGCCCATAAAGGTATAACCACAGGCAAAGGTATCGGCATCAATGCCGTACACGCCGTGGATGACCGAGAACGGAATACGGGCAATAATGCCCCACGCGTCCGCCTCTGCAAAGCCCTGCACGAGCGGCAGCTCACCGCACACGTCCAAAGTAGGCTTGCGCTCGTGGCGGTCCTTTCCTACGCAGGAAAGCAGTGCGCCATTTGCGTTCATTTCCATATTGAGGTATTTGGGCTGCGTATTATCCCAGGATGCGAAAAATTCCAAGCAGGAATCGGTATAGATGGGCTGATTATACTCGGTATATACCGCGCGCGGATTCTGCTCGCGGCACGTCATGCGCAGCGCAAAGCCATAGCCCTCGATCTTGACCAGCTGTGCGTAGCTTTCGGGCATATACGCCTCGCTCCAGGCATACTGGTCGATAGCAGCCTTGGGCACGCTTGTCCAATCCGTCGGCATTTCGGGAAGTGTGATAATTTGATATTCCTGCATCGTAGACCTCCATGGGATCGTTTTCTGTGTTTATTATAGCAGAAACGGGTGGGGTTGTCAATAATCATGTAGGGGCGTTGTTGGGATATTATGTGAGAAAGCTCTCTCCGTTCTTTTTGAGCAAGGAGCTGCAAAAAGAACCAAAAACAGCGTTAAGAGAATTTCGCCTCTGCGGAGGCGACGAGGGCTTCGCGCCCTCGACCTGCGCAAACTTTTGAAAAAGTTTGATCAAAACTTTCATGAGAAAAGACGGCATTGCTGCCGTCTTTTTCTTAAATGGTGTAGTTGCCCATGCCGTCGGTGACGATGGCGGTTTCAAAGAATGCGCGCGATGCGCCAATTAAGTGTGCGTTATCTGCGCACGCAGCCGTCTCATAGGACGAATGCATTGCCAGCTGCGCCATACCGATATCCACTGTGTTGACCGGCAGCAAGGTATCTGCAATGCTGCCCAAGGTCGAGCCGCCGGGGCTATCCGAACGGTTGGCAAAGCTCTGCGTGGGAACGCCCGCCTTCTTGCAGATCTCGCTAAAGATCGCGCAAGAAATGCCATCGGTTGCATAGCTCTGCGAAGCATTCGCCTTGATCACCACGCCGCCGCCCATCTTGGGTGCGTTCTGCGCATCCGAAAGCTCGGGGTGGTTGGGATGCTTGGCGTGTGCGTTATCCGCGCTGAGCAGCATGGATGCAGGCAGCACGCGGCGCAGATCCGCTCCCGTGCTCTCGCAAACGCGCTCCAGCGTGTCGCGCATCCAAAGTGCGCCTGCGCCCTGCTTGGTGTGGCTGCCCGTTTCCTCGTTATCAAAGCAAGCCCATACCTGCAGCGTATTCTCTGCCTTCTCCGCCTGCAAAAAGCCCTGCAGCGTGCCGTATGCACACATCAGATTATCAATGCGCGGTGCTGAGAAGAATGCATCGTCCGCGCCCCAAACGGTTGCGGGCGTGCGGTTATACAGATACAGATCCGAGCCGATCACGCTTTCCGCCGCCACGCCCGCCGCCGCTGCGACCTGCGCGATCAGCGTGCCCTTGGCGCTTGCCATGCCGTAAAGCGGCATCATATCGATCTGTGCGTTGAACACAAATCCATCGTTATGCTTGCGGTTCTGGTGAATTGCCACGTTGGGAATGAGAAGCAGATCGCGGTCCACCTTGACGTTGATCGCCTTGATCGCATCCCCCTCCTTGACCACCAATCTGCCCGCTAAGGACAGCGGCTTATCAAGCCAGGAAGACAAAATCATACCGCCGTAGCGCTCCGTGTTGATCTTGACGTAATCGCCAAACGCATCCGCCTCGCAGTTTGCCTTGAGCTTAAACGTGGGGCTATCGCTATGGCTTGCCGCGATCATCATGCCGGCGATCTTACCCGCAGGCATACGGAACGCCAGAATCGAGGTGCCGTTCTGCACCGTATAGTAGCCCTTA
The DNA here is from genome assembly GCA_045650025.1 of Eubacteriales bacterium. GTDB lineage: Bacteria > Bacillota > Clostridia > Oscillospirales > CAG-272 > SVQP01. Next base: position 16,186 of record JAZRQR010000045.1, on the reverse strand, counting down.
CCGGGCACCAGATCCCAGGCACTCTGTGCGCCAAGGCGCACAAATCCCTGCTCTTCCAGGATCTTGGCGGCAGAATCGACTGCCTGATATGCTGTAGGGCTATTCTCTATAAAATTCAAAAGCTGCTTTGTTTGCATCATGTTCTCCTTATGAAACGGTATCTGCGCCAACCGCGGTGGTAAAGAGCGTGCGGAAATCCGCATCGTGCTCGCTGTTGCCAAGCGCCCACATGGTCTTGGCAAAGGCTGCCTCGGTGGTCATGTCGTAAGCCTCCAAGAGGTTGAAGCGCTGCTTGATGGTAAAGCCCACGCGGTAGACCTCCATATCACTTCCCTCATGCGCGACCTGCGTCTTGATGATGACCTTCACGCCGCATTCGGTCAGCATAGCGATCTTATCGGCAAACGCCTCGCTATCGTATACGGGAATGCCACCCACGCCAAAGCTTTCCACAATCACGGCGCGGTAGTTTTCCGCCAGGTAGTCAAAAATTCCGGGCTGGATGCCGGGCGTCAGCTTGAGCACAAACACGCGGGGATCCAGCGCGTCAAAAAAGATGGGATGCTCGGGCTTTGGGGCGCGCACGTAATGCAGCACCTTGCCACCGCGAACCACGGCTACCTCAGGGTAATCCATGCTGGAAAAGGCGGAATAGCTCTTGGTGCGCGTCTTGGTGGCGCGCGTGCCCTCGATCACCTTGCCGTCAAACACAATGTGCACGCCCTGTGCACCTGCATCAGCAGCATAGATCGCGGCGTTGAGCAGATTCTCGCGTGCATCGGTATCGCGCTGCGAAATGGAGCGCTGCGCGCCGGTCAGCACCACGGGCTTGGGGCTATTTTGAATGAGATAGGACAGCACCGCTGCGGCATACGCCATGGTGTCCGTACCGTGCGTGATCAAAAATCCGTCATACGCATCGTACTGCTCACGAATGGTGCGCGCGATCGCCAGCCATTGCACGTGGCACATGTTGGTACTATCCAGATTGAAAAGCTGCAGCGTATCGATCTCGCAAACGCTTTGCAGCTCAGGTACAGTTTCCAAAAGCTCCCGGGAGCAAAGCCCGGGAGCAAGACCCTGTTCGGTTGGAGTGGAGGCAATGGTGCCTCCCGTTGCGATCAGTAAGATCTTTTTCATAAATTTACTTTTCCCTTTTTCGCACCTGCCACAGGTTCGCAGGTGACGTTAATGCCAAGTCTCTTATAAATACGCTCGTCCACGGGTGACAGAATGACCGAGAAGTGCGCATCGCAGCAGCGCAGCTTATCCAGCTGTGCCAGCGCAAGCGCCGCATTGGCATGCGTGCCCGAGCTGATGGACAGCGCGATCAGTACCTCATCCGAGTGCAGTCTGGGGTTGTTCTGACGCAAATATTCGGTCTTGAGCTTGCAGATCGGCTCCAGCGCATCCGCACTGATGATCTCCTTTTCCTTGGGAATGCCTGCCAGACGCTTGAGCGCATTGAGCAGCAGCGCCGCAGAGGGGCCAAGCAGCGAGGAGGTTTTGCCCGTGACGACCGTGCCGTCCGGCAGCACCATCGCACCCGAGGGGTTACCGGTCTCTTCCGCACGGGCAAGCGCGGCAGAAACGGCGGGGTTGCAATCCATGCTCACGCCTGCCTGCTGCATCAGCAGCTTCATCTTGGCGTTCAGCGTGCCGTCACTTCCCTTTTGCTTTTCGGAAACGGCGGTTTGGTAATATCTGCGCAGCACTTCCTTACGTGCCGCTTCGCATACGATCTCTTCATCCTCGATGCAGAAGCCAACCATATTGACGCCCATATCGGTGGGCGACTGATACGGAGAGGTGCCCTGAATGCGCGTCATGATCTCGCGCAACACCGGGAAGATCTCCACGTCGCGATTGTAATTGACGGTGGTTTTACCGTACGCCTCCAGATGGTAGGGGTCGATCATATTGACGTCGTCCAGATCCACGGTAGCTGCCTCATACGCGAGATTGACGGGGTGGCGCAGGGGCAGATTCCAGATGGGGAAGGTCTCAAATTTTGCATATCCTGCGCGAACGCCGTGCAGGTGATCGTGATAGAGCTGCGAGAGGCAAGTTGCCATCTTTCCGCTGCCCGGGCCGGGAGCAGTGACCATTGCCAGGGGCTTGGTGGTCTTGACGTACTCATTCTTGCCAAAGCCGGCAGGGCTGACGATCTTATCCACGTCCGAGGGATAGCCGTCGATCTTATAATGCAGATAGCTGTTGACGCCAAGGTCGGTCAGCTTGCGGCGGAAATCGTCAGCCGCCTGCTGCCCTGCATAGCAGGTGATAACCACGCTATCCACGGTGAAGGAGAGACCACGGAAGATCTCGATCAGACGCAATGCATCCTGGTCGTAGGTAATGCCCAGGTCGGCACGCATCTTGTTCTTGGCAATATCGGCTGCATTGACCACCAGAATGATCTCCGCCTGGTCGCGCAGATTCATCAGCATGCGCAGCTTACTGTCGGGCGCAAAGCCGGGCAGCACGCGCGCAGCATGGTAGTCGTCAAACAGCTTGCCGCCAAACTCCAAATAGAGCTTGCCGCCAAACTGGTCAATCCTCTGTCGGATCTGCTCGGACTGCAGCTGCAGATATTTGTCATTGTTGAAGCCAATCTTCATGTTCTCACCCCACAGAAACCAGAATACTCTTTATTGTAACACAGTTTTGCCCACTTGTAAATAGGGGGCGCAAATTTTGCCGAAATTATCCGATCAAAATGCCGGCAGCACGTGCAAGTGCCTCGTAGGAAGCGGTAAAGTCCGCATAGTTCCGCACCTTTTCCACGTTCCAGGTGTTCTCGGCAAGCGCTGCCATGCGCTCTGCCATCAGGCGTCTTTCCTCGGCAATGCCCTCTGCTACGGTTGGGAAATTGCTCGGAATGGTATCGCCCCAAGCCAGCAGCTGACCGCCCAGCACCTTGCCGTTTGCGGGGATCTCAATGGTCACGCCGCGATAGGGAGAATCGGGATGTACGGGTCTCCAGCGATACACGCTCCAGTCAAAGACCTCCTTCTGCGACCAATATGCCGCGGGAGTGACTACGTACATAGGCGCCCAGGAGCTATTGATGATCTCAAATCCCGCCTCCAAGAGCTGCGGCGTGGTCTGATAGTAGTTTTCCCAGCTGTGAATGATAATATCCTTGGATACAAACTCGTTGACCATGGGTGCAAAGCCCTCCCATGCCATGACCTTTTTGCCCTTTGCCATGACCGCATCCGCCGTCTTTTGCACAAAGTTGGCAAGCATGCGCTCGGCAAGGTAACGCTTGTCGGCACAGTCAAAGTCAATGCCGCAGGACTCGGCATACGCGCGGCATGCCTGGTTGGTGGTCCATTTTTCAATTGCCGCCTCGTCGCCGCCTACGTGCACGTACTCGGCATCCGGGAATGCATCGCACAACTCCGAGAACAGTGCCTGCATAGCCTCCATTGCCTCGGCGGTTTGCGGAATGATGTTATCCGTACCAAAGATCTCGGGGTAAGCCTTGCAGAACTGCGTGCAATGTCCGGGCACGTCGATCTCGGGAATGAGCGAGATGCCGCGCTCTGCAGCGTACTTGTTCAGATACGCAATATCCTCGCGGCTATAAGAACGCCCTTCGGTTGCCAGCTTGGGATAAAGCGCGCTTTGCAGCGTGTAGCTCTGGTCATCGGTAAAGTGCAGGTGGAGTCTGCTGACCTTGTAGAACCAGCACAGATCCACGTAGGAAAGCAAATAATCAAAGGGGTGCCAGTTACGTGCCAGGTCGATCATGATGCATCTGTGCGCGCAATCGGGCGCATCACGCACCTCGCACACGGGCACGCTGACTCTACCGTCTTCCACGCGCATCAGCTGACCCAAGGTAGCCAGCGCGTACTGCATGCCCTGCTCATCCGCTGCACAAAGCACCACGCGAGCGGTCTGCACGCGCAGCGAATATTCACCCTTTTGCATATCGGGATCGACACGCAGCACGACCGACGCACCGCGTCCCTCGGTAAAGCGCACGCCGACAAGACGCTGCGCATAGCCCGCAAATGCCTTTGCGGGGCGCATGAACATGGGATCACAGATCTCCATGATGGGCATAATAGCAAGCATCTCTTGTCTGCAGGTAATGTATTTGGGATACGGGATAAGTGCAAGCTTGTTTTCCATAGTAGGTCCTTTCTCTCCGTGCGGGAGCTCACATATATGTTAATTATATCACAATCTGACGAAATGTGCAATAATAACACAACATTTTATCAAAAAATATAGGGGCTGATTGCTCAGCCCCTTGGGGTATTAGATGTTGTTGGCAATCTCCGCGGCTTTGTCCGCCAAAATTTCGAGCGCGCCGTCCTTGAAGGGGGATGCAAGGCCTGCATCCTCGATCAGCTGCTCGAACGCCTTGGTGCCGCCGCAAGCCGCAAACGCCAGGTATTTCTCCAGCGCCGCGTCATAATTTTCGGTGGAAGCCACCAAGAAGCCAATGGCAACCGTCTGAGCCAGGCAATAGTCGATGTAGTAGAAGGGGCTTTCATAGATGTGCATCTGATACTGCCATCTGGTTCCCTCTTCGATATACGGAATACCCGTCAGCGTCATGTAAGGACGGTACTTTGCCTCCAGCTCCAGGTAAACCTCCTTGCGCTGTGCGGGCGTCAGCTCGGGATTCTCATACATCAAGTGCTGGAACTCATCCACGATGACGCCGTACGGAATAAAGCTCAGCGCGTCCAAAAGGTGACGCTTTCTGTACTTGGGCGCCATGTCGCCAAAGAACTTATCCATGTACTTCCAGCAAAGGAATTCCATGCTCATGGAGTGGCACTCTGCGGTCTCCATGCCGCCGACGTCCAGCTCAAAATTGTTCTGCTCGCAAGCAAAGTGCGCCGCCAGCGCGTGACCGAACTCGTGCGTCATAACGTCAACGTCACCGCAAGAGCCGTTGAAGTTTGCCAGAATAAAGGGCTGCTTGTACTTAGGGAAGCAGGTGCAATAGCCGCCGCCAAACTTGCCGTCGCGTGCCTCTACGTCAAACGCCTCTGCCTCTTGCATCGAGCGCATGAACGCACCCACAACAGGGTTCATGTCGTCGTACATTTCCTGCGCTGCCGCAAAAATACCGTCCTTATCCAGCATGGGCTTGGGCTGTTCGCCTGCCATCCAGATTGCATCGTCATAGAACATAAACGTGCCGTAATCCATTTCCTCTGCCAGCTTTTGCTTGAGCGCCGCTACGCGAGGAACTAAAGATTCCTTGACGTTATCGCGGAACTTGCGCACCATTTCGGCATCGTAATCCAGTCTACCCATACGGTAGTAGCCAAGCTCCACAAAATTCTTGTAGCCCAGCTTGGTGGCAATTCTGTGGCGGATCTTGACCAGCTTGTCGTAAAACTCGTCCAGCTGTGCCGCATTTGCCTGCAAACCGCGACCGATCGCCTCGGCGCACTCGCGTCTGGTCTCGCGGTCACCGTCCTCCAGGTTACCGCGCAGCGCGGACAGCGGCATCGTTTCGCCGCGGAACTCAAACTGCATTTCGGACATGAACTTGGAATACTCGGTGGTCACCGCATTCTCCTCCTGCATGTCCTCAATGATGCAGGGGTCAAAGCACTTCATGCTGATCTCCAACGACTTGAAGATACGGGGGTTCATCATCTTTTCCAGCTCGGCACGGTAGGGCGAGGTCAGCAGCAGCTTGCCGTACTCTGCCTGCATACCCGAAATGTGAGGACCGATCTCATCGTAATACGCAACCTCTGCGCTGTAAAATTCATCTCTGGTATCCAGCGTAAAGCGGCAATTTGCCAAGGATGCCTGCGTATAATACTCGATCAGATTCTCGATCAATGCATTCTTTGCATCCATGACGTCCTGCGCGCAGGTAGCTGCGGCATTTGCCTTGGTAAACGCCTCAAAGGCAGCCTTTGCCTGCTCCAGCGTATATCTCTCGTAAGGAATTTGTGAAACCTTCATGATAGGGTCTCCCTTCTGTGTGTTGATGGATTCATTATAGCACACCGCGGCTCATTTGTCTACCTTTATTGTAAAAAAAGGTGTTCTCGGGCGATTCGTTCAGTCGCCCCTACGGACGATACAAAAAAGGTGTTGCAAGCACCCGTGGGTGCTTGCAACACAAGTTGGTTATGAAAGGATTAGTCCTTTTTCTTTGCTACGAAAGCAACACCCAGCATAGCAACCAGTGCTACAACGGGAGCAGCTACGATAGCGCCGCAGCCCTTCTTCTCAGCGGGAGCCTCGGTGGTTGCTTCGGTAGCGTCAGCGGAAGCATCGGTAGTAACCTCTGCGTCAGCAACGGTGGTCTCTTCTTCCTTAGGCTCAGTGGTTTCGGGGGCCTGAGTCTGCATCTTGTCCTCGTACAGATCCAGGGGATCCTCGCCGTAGAACTCGATCCAAGCAATATCAAAGGTTGCGCCTACTGCATTTGCATCATCCAGGAAAGGAACGAAGCCGATGTTACGGATGTAGTCCTGCCAAGTACCCTCGTTGGACATGTCGATCACTGCATAGTTCCAGCCGTCAGCTGCAACGATGTAGTCATAGTAATAGTCAAGTCTGAACTCGGGATCCTGTCTGGTCTTCCAGAGAATACCGATCTCGTCAGCCTTTTCATAGGTGGTGCGGTACTTGATTACAAAGTATCTTGCATCGGACAGAACGTTGTAGGGGTAAGTGTTGCTGTAGAAGTAGCCATTCTCTTCAGCAGCGGTGAAGCGCAGGAAGGTATCCTCGCCCTCGGTGATCTGCTCAATGCTGCCGCCCTCTGCTGCAAAGGTAGTAAATACGCTTGCGTCGGACAGGTCAGCGATCTCACGCAGGTCATACTCAAGCTTTACAGGGTCAATGTCAGGACGCTGGGTGGGGTCAAAGGTAACGCCATCGGGCTTACCGTCAAAGGTAATGCGTGCGAAGTACTGAGGGCACTTCATGGAGTACTGACCGCCAATACCCTGGCAGAACAGAACCTGTGCGTTCTTACCGGAGTCGTTCTCGCCGCCGATCTCCAGAACGAATGCGAAGTTGCACTGGTCACCGTTTTCAGGATATGCATCCAGGTTGAGTGCCAGCTGCAGGTCAACTCTCATTTCGTAAACAACTCTCTTGGAAACGTCGTCATACTTGCCGGCGTAATCATCAGCACCGCTCTTGTAGGTACCAGCCCAGGTAAAGGTGCGGTTTGCACCGGTTACGTTGTCCACACCAAAGCCAAGCTCGGTGTAGTTGTTGGTCTTGCCGTCAGCGTCCACTTCGTCGAAGCCCAGCTGCAGGCAGTTGTAAGCAAACAGCATTACGTCGTCATTGAAGTTACAGTGATAACCATCAATGCAGTCAACCGAGAATGCCATGTACAGATACTGGCCATCCCAGCCCCAGTATACGACAAAGAAGCCGCCTGCGACCTTCTCATACAGAGCGTCAGCTGCCTCTACACCGTAGTTGGTGGTGGTTGCCAGAGTGATGTAGTCTTCGTAGTTTTCCATACGAGCGTACTCGTTCTTACCGATCTCGCCATCGATCACGGGCTTTTCGCTCAGATAAGGAACGGTCCACTTAATGGAAGCCTCGCCTGCTTCGCCGTCAATGACTTCTTCGTTCTTGGGAGAAGCATACTCGTAGTAGCCCGCAACCTCAACGCGGTCAGCCGCTGCAACGCTTGTTGCGCAGATCGCTGCCAGCATGAGAACTGCAAGAGCCAGTGCCATCAGTTTTTTCATGTTGCACCTCTTATAAGATTAAATTTATAAGTGACATGACGCCATCTTATTAACCATATTATACTAACTATTTTCCAATGTGTCAATAGGATTTTGCAAAAATTCACAGAACCACATTTTTAAACAAAGCCGTTGCATTTGCGCGCGCCTTGTGCTATAATGGACTCAATACACGGAAAGGACGTACCCGCATATGAAACATTTTACTCAAATTCCCTTCCCCGAATATCCCGACTGCACGCTGACCGCTTACCTGCACGATCAAAGCCCTGAGCTGCAGATCACCTCGCGCCGTACCGTCATCGTTTGCCCCGGCGGCGGATATGCCTTCCTCTCGGACCGCGAGGCTGAGCCGATTGCGCTCACCTTCCTCTCGCAGGGCTTTAACGTGTTTATTCTGCGCTACTCGATCCGCGAAAACGCCGCAAACAAGCGCCCCTTGATCCAGGCTTGCAAGACGGTCAAGTTCCTGCGCGAGCACGCCGAGGAGTATGACGTTGACCCGAGCTACATCTTTATCAACGGCTACAGTGCGGGCGGTCACCTTTCCGCCTCCTGCGGCACCATGTTTGACCTGCCCGAGATCCGCGCGGCGGTTGGCTGCGAGGATAACGACCTGCACCGCCCCACCGGCACTATTCTGGGCTACCCCGTCATTGCCAGCAACCACTACGGGCACGCCGGCTCGTTCAACCTGCTTTGCGGCAACGACAACGCCACCGCCGAGGATCGCGCTTACTACTCGGTTGACAAGCACGTCAACGCCAAGACCGCGCCCGCCTTTATCTGGCACACGGCAGAGGATGGACTGGTTCCCGTGCAGAACGCGATCGTGTACGCGCACGCACTTGCCGACAACGGCGTCTCCTTTGAGATGCACATTTACCCCTACGGCCCGCACGGTCTCTCTCTTTGCAACAAGCTGACCTCGGTGGGTCAGCCGGTGATGGAACGCCCCGAGTGCGAAAGATGGATCTTTGACGCGTGCAGATGGATGAATCAGATGTAATAAAACCAAAAGTCCTGCGCTTTGCGCAGTACTTTTTTGTTTACCCTTCACTTCTCCGCTCCGGCGGAACGTCCACCGCGATGCACGCGCCGATCAGATGTGCAGGCTTGAACGGTTTGATTTTGGCAGCGACCGCCGAGAGCGTTGCTCCCGTGGTGACTACGTCGTCCACCAGAATGACGCACTTGCCCTTCAACGCCGTGCCATGCTTGGGCACCGCCTCAAACGCGGCAAACGCGTTCTTGGCTCTTTGCTCACTGCCCAGCAGCTTTTGCATGCCACCACCCGTACGACGCACCAGTTGGGTCGGCTTGGGCATACCAAGCTCGTGCGCAAGGGCTGTGCACAGCCCTTTTGATTGGTCAAATCCGCGGTCGCGGCGTGCTTGATCCGAGCGCGGTGCCCACACAAGCACCGTATTCTCGGGCGTTTGCCCCAGCACCAGCAGCTGCTTTTGGATCTTGGACGCAAGCTCGTGCGCCAAGAAAGCCTGCAGCTCGGCACTTTCCTTATCCTTGAGCTTGAAAATAACGCGGTTTCCCACCTCACCCGGCTTTTGCGGATCATACTCCACCAGCTTGACCAGCGTTTCAACGCCGTGTCGCGCCAACATGGGCACGGAATGCGCGCAATCGTGTACCGGGTAGCCGCAGCAATGGCACAGCGCATTCTTCTGCACATCCCACTTGACCTCGCAAGCCTTACAAAGCGCAAGCGGCTGCTCCCGATTCGCACCGTCGATCAGCACACCGCATGCCGCACAGCGCGGCGGAAACAGAAGGCGTCGCAACGCTCGGCGCGCACTCATTTCTCCACCTCGCCGCGCAGGCGCATGGCAAGTCCGGTATAGCGCATGGACTGGCGGTTATTGCTCACCATTTGCGCCACCACCTCTTGCCTGCCCACGAAAATGACCATATTCTGCGCACGCGTGACCGCCGTGTAAAGCAGATTACGCGTCAGCAGCATGGGCGGTGCGCTGTACATGGGCACAATGACAATGGGATATTCGCATCCCTGGCTCTTGTGCACCGTGATGGCGTACGCATGCTCCAGATCCTCCAGCGAGGAAAACTCATACTCGACCATACGGTCATCAAATTCAATATCCATCATGCGATCGGCAACGTGAATGTGGCGAATGACGCCCATGTCGCCGTTGAAAATACCGCTTCCCTGCGAGCCGTCCGCGCGCTCCCACACCACGTCGTAGTTGTTGCGCACCTGCATGACACGATCGCCCTCGCGGAAAATGGCATCGCGATACGTATGCTCGCGCTTGCCCTTTTCGGGCGGGTTCATGCGGCTTTGCAGCAAGAGATTGAGATGGTCGGTACCGCCCTCCCCACGTCGCGAGGGGGTGATGATCTGCGTGCCCGTTCTTGCCATCTCGCCATATTTGCGCGGCAGACGCACCTGATACAGATCGGCAATCGTAGCCGCGATTTCCGCGTCACTCTCACGCGGCAGGAAGAAAAAGTCGTTATCCTTGACGCCAAGATCGGGCATCTGCCCCTTATTAATGGCATGCGCATTCGTCACGATAAGCGAGGAAAGTGCTTGGCGGAAGATCTCATCCAGGCACACGGTGGAAAAGCGACCGCTCTCGATCAGGTCGTGCAGCACGTATCCCGCGCCCACGCTGGGCAGCTGATCCGCGTCACCGATCAGAATAAAGCGCGCGCCCGGCTTGATCGCCTTGAGCAAATGGCACATCAGCGCATTATCCACCATGGACGCCTCGTCCACAATGATCACGCTCTCATCCAGCAGATCCTGCTGATTTTTGCGGAATTTTGCGCCGCTACCCTCACCGTCCTCGCCTGCAAACTCCACCTCAAGCAAGCGATGAATGGTTTTGGCTTCGGTTTGCGTGGACTCGGACAGTCGCTTTGCCGCTCTGCCCGTGGGCGCTGCCAGCGCGACCTTGTGTCCCATGCCCTTGAAAATATCGATCAGCGCACGCACGACCGTGGTCTTACCGGTACCCGGTCCGCCCGTCAATATCATCACGCCGCTTTCCAGCGCGGCATAGATTGCCTTTTTCTGCATGGCGGCATACTGCATGCCGTTCTTGCGCTCCTCGTTCTGAATGAACGCGTGCACGTCACCTGCGTCCACCGCAGGACAAAGCTTATCCAAAAGCACCAGCTTTTCGGCAATGTACACCTCCTGGGCGTACACACGGCTGTCGTAAAGGTACTGCGTGCCGTCAAACATGGAATAGCACACGCGATTGTCGCCAAGCAAACGGCTGATCGCCTCATCGGCGCGCTGTACGTCCACGCCCAGCAGCTTGGCAGCTCCCGCTGCCAGCTTATCGCGCGGCAGGCACACGTGCCCGTTTTGTGCGCCGTTGGAGCGCAGCATATAGAGAATGCCACTCTTGATTCTCTCCTCGTGGTCACCCGCCATGCCAAGGCTCTGCGCCATGGCATCCGCACGTTCAAAGCCAATGCCCTCGACCTCGTTACAAAGTCTGTAAGGGTTTGCGCGCGCAATATCCACCGCCGCGCTGCCCCATTGCTTATAAATGCGCACGGTCAACGCCGCGCCCACGTAGTCACGGAAGAACATCATCGCCGAGCGAATGCCCGCCTTTTCGTTGAAATCCTTGCCGATCTCCTTTGCTTTTTTGAGCGTGATGCCCGAGATCTCGGCAAGCCATTCGGGATGGTTCTCCATAATCTCCAAGGTATCCTCGCCAAAGCGCTGCACGATCTTTTGCGCAGTCTTAGGACCTACGCCCTTGATCGCACCCGAGGAAAGATAGCGTAACACCGAGGAGGCATCCGCAGGCATTTCGCGCTCATACGACTCTACGCGAAACTGCGTGCCGTACTTGGGGTTGTGCACCCACTTGCCCCACGCGCTGATGCGATCGCCCTCGGCAATATACGGCATAGTGCCCACGATGGTGATCAGCTCATCGTCATCCGTGCCGAAATCGCAGATGGCATAACCGTTGTCCTCGTTGGCATAGATCACGTGCTCAATGCCACCCGACAGCTTGATCAATCCGCGCTCGTCCTGCTCCTGCAGCTCTTGATATTCCTGCATATTCGCTCTCCTTTCCCTGTTTTGTTACGGAATTACCCTGTATTCCGCGCCATAGTACGCCAACAGCTCCAGCAGCTGCTCGCCCGGTATGCCGTCATGCCCGATACGCCCATACAACAGCGGCGCATCAAACAACACGACAACACGGCGCGACCTTTGACAAAAAAATGCGGAATGTGCCTGTTGCAACAGCACATCAAGCATTTCCGCATCTTTTTCGTTTGTAATTTCAATAGCAACGTACAAGCAATCGTGCGAGAACCAGATCTCGCCCAGTAGCTTGAGCGCACACCACATGCCAAATACCGCCAGCATGGACACCATTACCGCCAGCAGCGTATCAAAAGTATTCATTGGATCACCCCCGCACAGTATATGCGGCGGGTGATCGCTTTGTTAAAATCAGCCAAGCAGCTCTGCAGCCAGTACGGGTGCCAGATCCTTTGCCTCCCAAGGCGCATTGACGTCTTCTCTGCCCATGTGACCGTAAGCGGCAACAGCAGAATAGATGGGTCTGCGCAGATCAAAGCGCTTGATAATAGCCGCGGGACGCAGGTCTACGTGGCGCAGTACTGCCTCGGAGATCTTCTCCTCGTCTACCTTAGCCGTGCCGAAGGTATCAATCATAACCGATACGGGCTTTGCAACGCCGATCGCGTAAGCAACCTGTACCTCACACTGGTCAGCCAGCCCAGCAGCAACTACGTTCTTTGCAATGTATCTTGCCGCGTAGGAAGCGGAACGGTCTACCTTGGTCGGGTCCTTACCGGAGAATGCACCGCCGCCATGACGTGCATAGCCGCCGTAGGTGTCAACGATGATCTTTCTGCCGGCCAGACCGGTATCACCTGCAGGGCCGCCGATGACGAATCTGCCGGTGGGGTTTACGTAAATCTTGGTGTCTGCATCGATCAGGTGTGCAGGCACGATGGGGGTGATGACCTCGCGGATCATGTCAGCGCGGATCTGCTCAACCTCAACCTCGGGGCTGTGCTGCGTGGAAATAACCAGCGCGTCTACACGTACGGGCTTGCCGTCGTGGTACTCAACCGTCACCTGAGTCTTACCGTCGGGACGCAGATAGCCCAGCATGCCGTTCTTTCTGACCTCGGTCAGTCTGAGTGCCATCTTGTGTGCCAAGGAAATGGGCAGGGGCATCAGCTCCTCGGTCTCGTTGCATGCGTAACCGAACATCAAGCCCTGGTCACCTGCACCGGTGTCCAGACCGTCGGTGTCTACGCCCCCCTTTGCCTCCAGCGACTTGTCAACGCCCATTGCAATGTCAGGGCTCTGCTCGTGGATCGAGTTGATCACGGCGCAGCTGTCGCAGTCAAAGCCGTACTTTGCGCGGTCGTAGCCGATCTCGCGTACGGTTTCACGCACGATATGAGGAATGTCAACGTATGCGGAGGTGGTGATCTCACCCATGACGCATACAAGACCGGTGGTCACAAAGGTCTCGCACGCTACGCGAGCCATGGGGTCTTCTGCCAGCATTTTATCCAGCACGGCATCAGAGATCTTGTCGCAAATTTTATCGGGATGTCCTTCGGTTACGGATTCACTTGTAAACAGTACTTTTTTCATAGTCTTTCCCTCTTTTATATCATTATTTTTATTATCAGATCAGAACGCTCAGCCACTCCACGCCGCTTGCGACGCCCAAGCAGATCAGGCTGACGATCACGCCTGCGATCATCACGCCCAGCAGAGCCGAGAGCATGGCACGCCAAAACTTCATGTGCACGGTGGCAGCCACCAAAGAGCCCGTCCAAGCACCGGTTACGGGCAGCGGAATGGCGATAAAGAAGCAAAGCCCCCAAAAGCCAAAGCGCTGAATCTTATCGGTGTTCTTCTCTGCCTTGCGGCGCAGCCACGCGGCAAAGCTCTGCACGAATTTGATCGGCATTTTCTCCATCCAGGCAAGCACCTGGCGGATCATGAGCAAAATAAACGGCACGGGGATCATATTGCCCACCACAGCCAACAGATAGGTCAGCCACCAAGGGGTATCGGTCGCCCAACCGAGCGGAATGGCGCCTCTGAGCTCAATGATGGGCACCATGGAGCACAAGAGAATGCCCAACTCCTTACCGCCACTCATCAAAAAGTCGATCAACGCTTGTTTGATTTCTTCCATTCTTTACTCCAAATACAGGATTATTTCGCCCACAGATTGACAAACCACTCGGCTTCTCCGCCCAAAATGACAAAGAACAAAATCAGCGAAGCGGCAACCAAAGCAAGGCCTGCCACCGTGATCAGAACGTTGGTTTTCTTATCTGCGGCAATTTTGGTTTCCATTTGTGCGCCTGCGATCTTGACGCGCGCGTAACGCAGTGCAATGGAAACGGGTTTATAAAGGATCATAACCAGCGCGGCATTGAGTACCGCCTTGGTCAGATTAAAAGGCAAAATTAATGTGGGGAGCATTGCCATAACGACTTCTCGGGTATATACCTCGGGAGCAAACAGCGGTGCAACAATCAAATTCATGCCAAGCATGAATGCTGTCATACTCAGCACAGCGGCAACAAGGCCTATCACAGCCCCCAAAAGGTCACGTCGGAAACGATAGATCAACGCTGCCACCACGGCAAAGGACGCCGAGGACACAAAATCCATCAAAAGACCGTAAACTCCGGTATCTCCGATCGTCACAAATTCAAGCAGAGCCGTTACCGCAGAAATGGCTACTGCAGCCACGGGTCCGAACAAAAGTCCGCCGATCGTAATGATGGCGTCCTTGATATCAAAGGTCAAAAAGACCACGTTGATACGGAAAAGCGGCATGACCGCAAACGCCAAAGCGCAAAACAGCGCGATCATGACCATGCGCAAGATCTTATCCTGCGCCGAAAATTTCACTTTTTCTTTCATAAAAAATCCCCCTGAAGATAGACTTGGGGGAAAGGACAATTTGCCCGCACGCGGGCTTTCTTATTCTTTCCCATCCGGACTTTACCGTCGGTTCGGGAATCTCACCCAATCGGCTCTGTCTATTGGCAGAGTTTGTAGACTTATGCGCTTGCGCATTTACTACCGGTATGGAATTGCACCAATTCTCAAAAATAATCGTTTACAAAAAATGTGGGGATGGGATGAAACTCATCCCATCCCCGAATATACGTCAAATATTTATGATCGTAAATTACTCGATGATAGCGGAAACGACGCCGGAACCAACGGTTCTGCCACCCTCACGGATAGCGAAACGCAGACCCTCTTCGCAAGCGATGGGGGTGATCAGCTCAACGGTCATGTCAACGTTGTCACCGGGGCGGCACATCTCAACGCCTGCGGGCAGAGAGATAACGCCGGTAACGTCGGTAGTTCTGAAGTAGAACTGAGGTCTGTAACCAGCCAGGAAGGGCTTCTTACGGCCGCCTTCCTTCTCGGTCAGAACGTATACGTGGCCAACGAACTTGGTGTGGGGGTTAACGGTACCGGGCTTAGCCAGAACCTGACCTCTCTCGATAGCATCCTTAGCGATACCACGGAGCAGAGCACCAATGTTGTCACCAGCCTCTGCCTGGGGCAGCAGCTTGTGGAACATCTCAACACCGGTAACGGTGGTGTTGGTTCTCTCGTCGGACAGACCAACGATTTCAACAACGTCACCAACCTTGATGGTACCTCTCTCAACTCTACCGGTAGCAACAGTACCACGGCCGGAGATGGAGAATACGTCCTCAACGGGCATCAGGAAGGGCTTGTCGGACTGACGCTCAGGAGTAGGAATATAGTCGTCAACGTTAGCCATCAGCTCGAGAATGCAAGCATACTCGGGAGCGGAGTTGTCGGTGTTAGCGGACTCAAGAGCCTCACGAGCGGAACCACGGATGATCGGAATGTCATCGCCGGGGAACTCGTACTGAGACAGCAGATCACGGATCTCCATCTCTACCAGGTCGAGCAGCTCATCGTCGTCAACCAGGTCGGTCTTGTTCATGAATACTACGATTGCGGGAACGCCTACCTGACGAGCAAGCAGAACGTGCTCTCTGGTCTGCTGGAGAGGACCGTCAGTACCTGCAACAACCAGGATAGCGCCGTCCATCTGAGCAGCACCGGTGATCATGTTCTTAACGTAGTCAGCGTGGCCGGGGCAGTCCACGTGAGCGTAGTGACGGTTTTCAGTCTCGTACTCAACGTGTCTGGTGTTGATGGTGATACCTCTCTGTCTTTCTTCGGGAGCGTTGTCGATCTGGTCATATGCCATGAACTCAACGTTTCCGTTTGCGAGACCGAGGGTCTTGGTGATAGCTGCGGTAAGGGTGGTCTTACCATGGTCAACGTGACCGATAGTACCAATGTTTACGTGGGGCTTTGTGCGTTCAAATGTAGCCTTTGCCATTTTGAATTTCCTCCGTTATTAAAAATTAATTAGTTTTTTGTTTTA
>JAZRQR010000044.1:0-29149 GCA_045650025.1 Eubacteriales bacterium | reverse complement strand
GAAGCAATTTCTCGTCTACGTTGTCCAGATCTAAGTTGGTAAAGGAGGATTTTTTTTGTTTTTTTCGAAAAGTGGTTGACATTCCACCTTGGGGAGGGTGTAATTAAATTGCAGGGAGTCGGGCTTGTATTACCTGCAGAGCAGATATTACGATCCCGGAACAGGTAGATTCTTGAATGCGGATGGCTACATTAACGCAAACGGCGACCTGATTGGCTATAATATGTATGCGTATTGTAGTAATAATCCGGTGAACGGTTACGACCCTTGTGGAACATGTTTCCATCGTTGGGACTTTTGGAATGACTGTGATAAATGCGGTGGAAAAAATTTAGGAAGTAAAATTGGCGATACGGTTTCAGCAGTTAGTAGTGCTGCCGTATCTGCAGGGAAAGCGGTTGGTAATGCAGTAGTTTCTGCAGAAAAAGCAGTAGGTAACGCAGCAGCGTCTGCCTGGAATTGGACAAAAGGGGCAGCGCAAACAGCCTGGGGAGGTTTAAAAGCTGCCGGGAATGCAGTGGGAAATTTTGTGGTTGATAGGTTTTCTACTCCAGAAAAGGCATCGAATACATTGAGTGCCATAGGATGGACATTAGATGTAGCCGCCGGGTATTTGGGATTGATAGCTGCCGGTTTTTCTGTTCCATCTTTTGGTATAAGTGTTGAAATAGCAGGACCAGCTGCAGTGATTATAGGAATACTATCCTTACCATTTCATGGGACAGCATTAGCAATAAACATTTTTAATGAGGAGTGATATGTAAATGAAGAAGAAAACTTTATTTATAACCAACATTTGTGTAGTGCTGTTGTTTGCTATATATTTGGCAACTTCGTTATTTGTGGATTATCCAAAATATGTAGATATAATTATTTTATCAGTATATTTTTCATATGCAGTAATGCGCGCCATTTGTTTTATTAAACAATTTAGAAAATAATGAAAAATCACTAACAAAACAGTAGCACAGGGGCTGGTTTTCACGCTAACCGTCCCCTGTGTTACAGGATTTGTATTTAGGGTAAAACCTGCATAGTAATATGGGGGAGATCATGAGGAAAGCAATTAAATAGGTGTAACAGGTGACGGTTCTCTGT
This sequence comes from Eubacteriales bacterium, assembly GCA_045650025.1. Taxonomy (GTDB): domain Bacteria; phylum Bacillota; class Clostridia; order Oscillospirales; family CAG-272; genus SVQP01. The sequence goes on along the minus strand of JAZRQR010000044.1, from coordinate 28,051 downwards.
TACATCCATTCCCTCCCCACCGCTTTGCGGTGGGGGGGTGGACAAGCTGATGCTGTTCCCTGCTTATTTGCCCAATCATAACAAATCTATACACACCCAGCCCCGAGGCGAGCATCCGCACGCCCCGGGGCATTTTCTTTTACACTTTTTCTTTTCTCTGTTTGCTCCCTTCATGGTCAAAAATCCCCGTTCCGCCTCATAATCTTCCATCCAAAAAATAATTTTCAAAAATTTTGTCGTTTTTTGTAACAATCCTGCAATTTTTGTCATTATATATTAGACTGTATTATTATACAGTGTTAGGCATCAGCGATGTTGTTGATATTTTAACACTTCTACCATTAGATTTTGGCAAAGCAATCGCAAAGCTTCAGCCGATACTGCTTCTTTTGAAATTCGCTTCAGGATCATTACCTTGTGCTTTTGTTCATTCATGGTTCTCTCCTCCTTTTTTCTTTAAGATAACACATAAAAAGCAGGAGTACAAGGAATTCACGCGCGTAACAGGTGGACGGAACCATGTTACAACGCCGTTGGCGTCATAACACGGACCCGTCCCCGCAGTTACACGCTTGCATGCCCACTCGGGGGTGCGCAAAAAAAGCGAGAAACTCGGACGCGCGCCCGCGGATGCGTGTAACCGGGGACGAAGCATTGTGACGCCGCCGGATGCACAAACCCGACATAAAAACTAAAATTGCGGTGTAACAAGGGCCTGTCCCCCGTTACACATGTTATGTTCCCCGCCGAGAGATGCGTGCATCTCTCGGCGGGGCTTTTTATCTCTCTTACAGCGCAATTTTTACTAAAAAATTTGCAAAATCTTGCCGCGGTGCGTGACAAGACGCGAATTTTGTGCTATAATGGAAGCAATGAATCGACCGAGAAAGGGGATGCAATATGCAAGAACAGTTAAACCGCGTGCTGGTGCCCGTGCTGCTGGGCGATTGCCCACACGCGCTGAAAATTGCGCGCAGGCTGTACCGACGCTATCGCGTGCTCTCGCACCTGTATTGCACCCGTCCGCGTCTTGGCGCGTATTTTTGCGGTTGTGTGCGCGTAGTGCGCGTGCCTGCATTTTTGCAAGGCGACTTGCTTTGTAACGACCTGCTTGCCTTTGCCATGGAATACCCCGATCTGTTATTCTGTCTGATCCCCTGCACCGATGCCTACGAGCACTTTTGCGCGGCACACGCTGCCGAGCTGGAGCCCTATTACGTCATCGTGCCCCCCGAGCAGCTGCAAAAAGACGCGCTGCCCGATCTTGCCAAGGAGGAATTGCCCGTATGAAGCTGCAAGCATTACTGCAAGGACTTGACTATACCTGCGCGCAGTCCCTGCCCGATGCCGAAATTACATACATTTGCCACGACTCGCGCAAGGCAGGCCCCGATTGCGCGTTTGTCTGCATCCGCGGCTACGTCAGCGACGGACACAACTACGCCCTCTCTGCCTATGCCAACGGAGCGCGCGTGTTTGTTGCCGAGCGTACGCTTGATCTGCCCACGGACGCCTGCGTGATCCTGTGCCCCGACACGCGCCTTGCCTTGGCGGTGCTTTCGGCTGCCATCTTTGACCACCCGGCGGACAAGCTGCACGTCATTGGCATCACGGGCACCAAGGGCAAGACCACCACGGCGCTCATGATCCACGGCATCTTGGAAAAGCTGGGCTTGCCGTCCGCTTACATCGGCACCAACGGCATTGATTTTTGCGGCAGGCACTATGCCACCGCCAATTCCACACCCGAGAGCCTGGAGCTGCACGAATTCATGGCGCAGATGGTGGAATGCGGCGTGCGTTACGTTGCCATGGAGGTCTCCTCGCAGGCACTCAAGCTGCACCGCGTGCACGGCATCCGTTTTGACACCTGCATTTTTACCAACCTGTACCCCGACCACATCGGCGGCGTGGAGCATGCCGATATGGAGGAATATAAATCCTGCAAAAAGCTGCTGTTCTCGTTCCCCGGCATCCGCGATATTCTGATCAATGCGGACGACCCCGAGGCAGCCTTTATGACCGCCGATGCCCAAGCGCCCGTGACCGCATTCGGTATGGGCAAGGGCTGCGCTTGGCGCGGCAAGGACGTGCGCGCCGAAATCTGCTACCGCGTGCCCGGCACCACCTTTACCTGCCACACCCCCGACGGACAAGCCCTGCCCGTGCGCATCCCCTTCCCGGGTGATTACAGCGTGTACAATGCGCTTTGCGCGCTTGCGGTATGCGACAAGCTGGGCATTGCCCTTGCGGACAGCATTGCCGCCCTGGCGCACGTGCGTGTCAAAGGTCGCTTTGAGCCGGTGTTCCTTGCAGGCAGACCCGATTCTACCTTTATCATCGACTACGCGCACAACGGTGCTTCGCTGCGCGCACTTCTTGCCTCGCTGCGCACCTACAAGCCCGGACGCATCATCTGTCTGTTCGGATCGGTGGGTGACCGCACACAAATGCGCCGCGGCGAGCTGGGCGCGGTGGCAAGCGAGCTTGCCGACCTTTCGATCCTGACCGCGGACAACCCCGGCAACGAAAGTCCCGACAAGATCATTGCCGACATTGCCGCTGCCTTTACGCACGAGAGCTACGTGTGCATTCCCGACCGCCGCGAAGCCATTGCCTATGCTGTCAAGCACGCCAAAAAAGGCGACGTCGTGGTGCTGGCAGGCAAGGGCCACGAGCAATACCAGCTCATCCACGGCAAGCACCTGCCCTTTTCCGAGCGGGAGATCCTGCTGGAGATTGATAAAACGCTATAACGCCCAAGGAGGAATAGGTTTTTATGGAAATTGCAAAGATCGACCCCAATTTTGTGCTGCCGGGCGCCGTGCAGCGCGACGATATTGTATGGCTGAATGCCGCGAGTGAACCGTTTGTCATTTACGGCGCGACGCAGACCAATCCCTATGCGCGTCTGCCCATGGAGGTTGCCAAGACGGTCAGCGAGGGCGTGCAGGTCCTTTCGACCCACACCGCAGGCATTCGTGCTCGCTTTTGCACCGATTCCCCTTATATTGCCATTCACGTGGAGTGGAACGAGCAATGCCGCATGCCGCACATGCCCTTTTCGGGAATCAGTGGATTTGATTTATACCGCGTGACGGGAGACAACCACAAGCAGACCTTCGTGGCTTCCTTGCTCCCTCCCGTGATCTGCGACCAAGGTTATGAATCCCAGGCATACGTGCCCGCACAGATGGCGGAATACGTGCTCAACTTCCCGCTTTACAACAACGTTTCCAAGCTGCTCATCGGCGTCAAGCAAGGCAGCCAATGGAAAGCGCCCAGCCGCTACGCCAACGACAAGCCTGTCATCTTTTACGGCTCGTCCATCACGCAGGGCGGATGCGCCTCGCGCCCCGGCACCTGCTACCAGAATTTCCTGTCCCGCGCGCTGGATATGGATTACGTCAACCTCGGATTTTCGGGCAACTGCCGCGCCGAGGACACCATGATCGCGTACTTGGCAAGCCTTGATATGTCGGTATTCGTATCGGACTACGACCACAACGCGCCCACCGTGGAGCACCTTGCTGCCACGCACGAAAAGCTCTACCGCGGCATTCGCGCCGCGCATCCGCACGTGCCCTACGTCATGCTCACCAAGCCCGACTACCACGACACGCCCGATGAACGCGCACGCCGCTCCATTGTCATGCAGACCTACCAAAAGGCGATTGCCGAGGGGGATGCCAACGTGTATTTCGTGGACGGCGCATCCATCTTTGCAGGCGACCAGAGCGAGGATTGCACCGTGGACGGCTGTCACCCCAGCGATCTGGGCTTCTACCGCTTTTACCGTGCGCTGCTGCCCGTTTTTGAGCGCATTTACGCAAAGCAATATTGATACAAAAGCAAAAAAGACCTCCTGCACGGCAGGAGGTCTTTTGATTTTCTATGCACTTATCTTCTGGTGCCCTGCTTGAACATCTTGAGAATGTCGTCCAGGTCATCATCAGCTGCTACGGTCTTTTCCTGTACGGGAACTGCCTTAGCAACGGGCTCGCTCTTGGGCTGCAGAGAAACCTTACCGGGGTTCTTGTTATCGTCCTTGTTGTCAAAGCCGGTAGCAATAATGGTAATTCTCATCTCGTCCTCGAGTTCAGGATCGAAGCCTACGCCCCAAATTACGCTTGCGTCGGGATGTGCCTCGTTTGCGATCATGGTGGAAGCCAGATCCACGTCCTCCAGACCTACGTCGGGAGATACCATGATGCTGATCAGTACGCCGCGTGCGCCCTTGATGGAGGACTCGAGCAGCGGGCTGGAGATAGCAGCACGAGCTGCCTGCTCTGCCTTATCCTTACCGGTTGCAGAGCCAAGACCCATGTGTGCGTAACCGGCGTCCTTCATGACGGAGGTAACATCAGCAAAGTCAAGGTTGATGAACAGAGACTCGTTAACCAGGTCGGAAACGCTCTTAACGCCGCGGTGCAGTACGTTGTCTGCAATCTCGAATGCGTTAGCCAGAGTGATTCTGGTATCGGTAACCTGCTTGAGCTTCTCGTTGGGGATCACGATCAGGGAGTCAACGTACTGGCTCAGCTCAGCAATACCTGCCTCAGCCTGTGCTGCTCTGCGAGAGCCCTCGAATGCGAAAGGCTTGGTAACGATACCGATGGTCAGAATGTCCATCTCGCGTGCAACGCGTGCTACAACAGGAGCTGCACCGGTACCGGTACCGCCGCCCATACCTGCGGTTACGAATACCATGTCGGTACCCTGCAGGAACTTCTTAATATCGTCCAAGGATTCCTCTGCTGCACGTGCACCGATCATAGGATTGGAGCCTGCGCCAAAGCCCTTGGTCAGCTTTTCGCCGATTACCAGCTGGGTTGCAGCCTCGGATCTGCGAAGTGCCTGTCTGTCAGTGTTAATGGATACGAATTCTACGCCGCGAATGTGGCTGCTAATCATTCTGTTAACAGCGTTGTTTCCGCCGCCGCCTACACCGATTACCTTAATATTGACGCCACAATCGTAGGTATCGTCATGTTCAAAAGTCATTTTTAATGCCCTCCCGAAATTTATATCTGTTTTTTTATTTTTCTACGCTAAAGCACAACACCTTGTGTCTTTCGGGCAAAATCAGCCCAACATATGCCTTACATATATAATATAACAAACTCGCAAATATTTCAAGAGGTTTCGCAAAAATAATTTCGAGAATTTATGAAAAATTCACAATTTCCGACGCTAAATGTCATGCGACAAATGCGCTTGGCGTCATTTTTCCTGCACGTCCAGGTCTATGTCTCCCGCGGGGCGCAAATACGGCTGCTCCACGCCCACCGAAACAATGTACTTCGCATCGGGATCGAGGTTGGATTCGGCAAGGATCTGCTCTGCAAGTGCCAGCTTCTGGGTAAAATCCAGCTCGTCGCGCACACGACCGAACTCAATGCGGTAGCGGCTTTGCAGCGTGATCTTAACGTCAAATTTTTCCTCCAGATCCACGCTTGTCAAGCGGTCTGCCACACCGGATTGCTCCACCCAGGACAGAAACTCGATGATGTACGCAAAATCCTGCTCGGTCTTGGCGTTCTCCCCGGTGTCATCCTCGCGCGTAAAGCACAGCTTGCTTGCTCTTCCGGGCTTGGTCTGATCCAGCACGGGATCGGGCAAGGCAAGGCGCGTCATGCCCATGGAGGCAAACACGTCCTCGCTTCTTGCGGCATCCACCACGCGCAAATCGGGTCCTACCGCCAACCAACCGGTGGTGTCCTTACCGCCGATCTGGGTATCGTAATAGAAATAGTAAAGCGGCTGCTGCTCCTGAACCGTCACGCGCAGGGTGCCGGGAAATGCGTATTCCACCTGTGCGTCCTTCAAATACAGCAGCTTGTCCATCAGGCGCTGCTCTGCGCGGCGCGGCAGCAGGCTGAGCACAGGCGTCCACACGCCCATATCCAGCGCTTCTGTCAGCTGCTCGTTTGTATAATGGGAGTCGTTTGTCTTGATCTCCACGTTGGTAATGGGAAAGAGTGCTACCACCAGCAGCACCGCCAGCAAAGCGCCGACAATGCACGCGGCAACCGCCGCACGCTTGGTCATGGCTGCCTTTTGGGCAGCGGAATAGTTCTTGTGCGGCACCTTTTCCAGCAGCATATCACGAAAGGCTTGCAGCTTCTCCTTCATGCCCTGCCCTCCTTACGGGAAAGCAGCTGCTCCACCTCGGCAAGCACCAAAGCATTTGCATCTGCGCGGGCAAAGGTGGCAATGGTGCGGCGCATCTCGGCTCTCTTGTGCGCATCGGCAAGCAGCTCCTGCACGCGCGCCTGCAAGCCGCCGTTTGCAAACTCGCTCTCGCGTGCGTATACGGCTGCTCCTGCGTCGCCAAGTGCCTTGGCGTTCTTATACTGGTGATCGTTTGCCACGTTGGGAGACGGAATAAGCACCGCGCATTTGCGCATCAGAGCAAGCTCGGAGAGCGTCATGGCGCCCGCACGCGAGATCACCACGTCAGCCGCCGCCATCTGCACCGGCATATCGTAAATGTATTCGGAAACACGCACGTTGGGGCATGTATCCAAGCCCGCCGCGCAATATTTCTCGCAGTATTCCTTGTAATAATCCTTGCCCGTAGCGGTGACGAACAGTACCTCGGGGTACTGCTTTGCCATGCTGCTGATCATATCAAACACGTACTTGTTGACCATCATAGCGCCGCGGCTGCCTCCTACTGCAAGCACCACGTGCGCAAACTTACCTTCTGCACCGATGGCGCGCTTGGCATCCGCCTCGTCACATGCGGAGAAGGCATGCAGCAAAGGGTTACCCACCACGCGCGTTTTTCCCGGCTGTGCAAAGCACTCTGCTGCCTCGGGGAAATTGACCAAGATGCGATCCACCTGCCCGCGCACCTGCAAAAGTGCCTTGCCTGCAATGGCATTGGACTCGTGCACCAGCGTGGGAATGCCCATACGCGCGCCCGCCGCAAGCAGCGGCCAGCTGGCGTAACCGCCCGTGCCGATGATCATATCGGGTGCGAACTCGCGGATCAGCTTTTTTGCCTGCCCCTGCGATTTGAGCATCAGATATGCGGTGCGCACGTTGCCCGGATGAAATACGGGCGAGTGCATGCCGCAAATATCAATGGAGTAAAATTCCTTGTAATCGGTGCGCGCCAAAAGCTCCTTTGCTTTGTCCGAGGGCTCGGTGGAAGCGGCAAAGGCGATGCGTGCATCGGGATATTTGGCTTTGATCGTATCGGCAATGGCAATGGCAGGATTGACGTGTCCTGCGGTGCCTCCGCCCGTCATCAATATTCTCATAACTTACTCCGATTACTTTTTTTGATAGGAATAACGCGAAATCGATAGGATAATGCCCATTTCAAAGATCTGCAGGGCAAGTGCAGTACCGCCGGACGAGAAGAACGGCAGCGAGATACCCGTATTGGGCATGGAATTGGTAACCACGGCGATGTTCAGAACGGTTTGCAGCGCCACCTTAGTGGTCAGGCCGTACACAGTCAGCGCGCAGAAGCGGTCGGGTGCGTTAGCAGCGATCTTATAGCCGCGCCATACCAGCAGCACAACAAGTCCCATTAAGATGACAACGCCCAGCATACCAAGCTCCTCGCAGAGAATGGTAAAGATAAAGTCGTTCTGCGGCTGCGAAACGTAGCCGTATTTCTGCTGGCTGTTGCCAAGTCCTCTGCCGAAAAATCCGCCCGAGCCAATGGCGTAAAGTCCCTGCAGGGTCTGCCATGCCTCGCCAAGCGGGTCTACCTTGTCAATGTTGATCCAGGTATCAATTCTCTGTCTTGCGTAGTCCGAGAACAGCAGTACGCCGCTAACTACGCTGACGCCCATAACGCCAAGTCCCACGAACCATTTGCCCTTGGTGCCACCCAGGTACATGACCGTAATGCCCAGCACACCCAGAATGATCAGACCTGAAAGGTGCTTTTCCAGCATAACCAGTCCGCAGATAATGCCGATAATGATAACGGGGCCCAGCACACCGTAGGTAAAGTGGCCGCCGAATTTTTGCACCGTGTTGATCTGCTTATGATACTTTGCCATAAAGAGCGAGAGGAACATGATCAGCGCCATTTTGGCAATTTCCGAGGGCTGAATGGTAATGATGCCGCCAATCGAGATCCAACGGTTTGCACCGCCGAATACCGTACCGCTGATCAGCACCGCCAGCAGCAGGACAACAGAGCCCGCATAGGCAGCCACGGCAAACATTTTCCAATGGTGCAATCTTGCCAGCGCCACCACGGGCACCGTGCCCACAATGGCAATTGCTAAAAACATCAGATGCTTTTTGATAAAATACGTGGAATCATCGTGATATTGCGCCGCGTAGATCGAGCTTGCGCTGTACGCCATGATCACACCGTACAAAACAAGTCCCAGTACGATCAAGAAAAACCATACGTCAATGCCGCCGCGCATCAGCACACCCGGCTCGGGCTCGGGCTCGGCGTGAATTTTCTTTTGATAGATCGGGTCCTCAGGCTCGATCATGGCATCCTGCTTGCGATTGACAAGATCAGCCACCTCGCCGCCCTTGACGCGCAAAGCGCGCTTGAGGCGTTCCCAGTATACCTGATGCTTTTTCACGTCCTCACCTCCTGCTAAAATTCAGAATTTACTTATGCAACGGTTGCAAAATATGCCAGCACGCAAAGCAATACGCTGACCAGCGAAAATACTGCTACGATTTTTTTCTCACTCCAATGACACTTTTCAAAATGATGGTGCAAGGGAGCCATTTTGAACAGACGCTTGCCGTGGGTCAGCTTGAAATACACGACCTGCAGCAGGCTGGAGAGCATTTCCACCACAAACACAAGGCCTGCGATCAGCACCGGCACCTCCATGTGTGCCATAAACGCACAGCCCATCAGCACGCCGCCGATGAACAGCGAGCCGGTATCTCCCATAAATACGCAAGCGGGATAGTGATTGAAGACCAGGAACGCGCAAACCGCGCCAAACAGCGCAGCAGAGATCACGCCCATGCCGCCCTGCAGCGTAATGACCGCCACAACGGTCAAAAACAACGAAACGACTGCGGTAATGCTCGATGCCAGACCGTCAATACCGTCGGTCAGATTTGTCGCGTTGACAAAGCCCGCGATAACGATGATGTAAACGGGATATGCCACCCAACCAAGCTGCAGCACGATACCGGTAAACGGAATGGCAAGGTCGGTGTGCAGATTGCCCGTGATTGCCATCATGGCAACGTAAGCAGCCGCAAACACCAGCTGCAAAAGCAGCTTTTGCTTTGCCGTAAGTCCCTGGTTCTGCTTTTTGAGCAGCTTGCAATAGTCGTCAATAAAGCCGATGACCGCATTGGATACCGCCAGCAGCAGCGCAAGTGCAAACGGGATGAGCACCGACGCAGATGCAGCACCTGCAAAGATCAGATACAGCACGGCAAAGACTGCCAGCACCAAAAGGAAGGGCGGGATAAAGCCCATGCCGCCCATGGTGGGCACGCCCTGCTTTTGCTCCTTGTGCCAGATGGGTCCCAGCTCATAAATGTTCTGCCCGATTTTTTTGGCACGCAGCAAAGGAATCAGAAAATACAGCGCAACGGTACTGAGCAGGAATACGGCAAACGCCGCGATCAACGACTCGGTGGCAATCATCGCCTGCGTATTCATTTGTAAGCCAAAATAATTCAAAAGCATTTTCTTATCCTCTTTTATTTACTCAAATGTTGTTTTACGATGTGATAAACCTCTTCCAGTCGCATGCCTCTGCTTGCCTTAAGCAGCAGGGCGTCCCCCTCTTGCAAAAGCGCGCAAAGCTGCTCCGCCGCCTTTTGCTTGGCGTCCTCGCCGGTATACGCCATGACCTCGCAGTCGCCCGCCTCGCGTGCGCCATGGGCAATTTGCGCTCCCAGCTCGCCAATGGTAAGTAAGGTATCCAGCGTGGCAGCGGCAGTTGCACCCACGCCTTGGTGCAGCTGCACCGTGGTCTTGCCAAGCTCCAGCATGTCGCCCAGCACCGCAATGCGGTGGCCGCCAACCGACATAGCCCCCAGCGTTTGCAGCGCCGCGCGCATGGACTCGGGGCTTGCGTTATAGCAATCGCAAAGCAGCGTCACGCCGCCCACCTGCTCGATCTGCTGGCGCATGGGTGCACCTTGATACTCCATAATGCCCCTGCGGATGCTCGCCTCGGGCAGCCCGAAGATCTTGCCCGCCACAGCGGCAAACATAGCTGCCATGACCATATGCTTGCCAAGCGCAGGCACGCGCACGTCGGTCCAGACGTGGCTGCCGTAGCGGATGTCAAATGCAGTGCAGCCGTCCTCGGTGTATCGGATATTCTCTGCGCGGCAATCCGCCGCGGGGTTGTCAATGCCAACGTACACCGTGTGTCTGCCCGGTGCCTTTTGTCCTGCCAGCAACGGCTCGTCTGCGTTGAGCAAGAGGTAGCCACCGTGTCGCAAGCCCTCCGTTACCTCCAGCTTGGCAGCCGCGATATTCTCGCGCGTGCCCAGGTATTCCAGATGGGAGGTGCCGATATTGGTGATGATCGCCACAGTGGGAGAGGCGGTACGGCTCATGCGCGAAATTTCTCCGCGCGCGCTCATGCCCATTTCCAGCACGGCTGCGCGGTGATGCGCGCCTGCCGACATCAGCGACATAGGCATACCGATCTCGCTGTTAAAATTGCCCTGCGCCGCATACAGGTTAAGCTCCTGACGCAGCACCGAAGCCACCATTTCTTTGGTGGTCGTCTTACCAACGCTGCCGGTGACGGCAACCGTTCTCATGGGGTCGCGATCCCCGAATTTCTCCATTCTGTAGCGCTTGGCAAGCTGACAAAAGGCTGCCACGCTATCCTCCACCACAGCAGCTCCTACGTGCTGCGCATGGATCTCGCGCGGCACGTATTCGCACAAAAAGCATCTGCAGCCTGCTGCAATGGCTTGCCCGATATAGTCGTGTCCGTCCACTCGCTCACCGCGAATGGCAACGAACAGCGTATTCTTATCCGCTTCTCGGGAGTCGGTACAGATATACGAAAATTCCACGCCCGTGCAGCCTGTAAAATCATACAGCTCACCGCCGCAGTACGCTGCCGCTTGCGCCAAGGTCATGGGTTGCATGCCTAATTTGATCTTCATAATCGTATCACTCTCCTTGTTCTTGTTCCCCGCTATCGTCCGCCCAGAAATCCCGGATCGCACGCCTGACTATGGCGCGCTCGTCAAACGGGATCGTTCCGTTTTGCAAAATCTCGTATTGCTCGTGCCCTTTTCCCGCAAGCAGGATGACGTCCCCCACCCTTGCGTGCTCAATGACGTGTCGAATGGCACTCTCGCGATTGCGCATAACGCGGTAATGCGCCCGTTTATCCACACCGCGCACAATATCCGAAATAATATCGGCTACGTCTTCGGTGCGGCTGTTATCCTCTGTAATAATGACGTAATCCGCCAAACGCGAGGCAATGCGCCCCATGGGCGCGCGTTTTCCCTTATCGCGGTCTCCGCCGCAGCCAAACACCAGCACAATGCGCTGTGCGCGCGTTTTACATTTGCGCACCGAGGTAAGCAGGCTCTCCAGCGCGTCCGGCGTGTGCGCGTAATCAATGATCACCGTAAACGGCACGCCGGTCTCGGATGCAACGCGCTCCATGCGTCCCGGCACGGGAGGCAGGAGCGGCATGCCGTCTCGCACGACCTGCGCCTTTGCGCCCAGCAGCAACGCCGCAGCCGCGGCTTGCAACGAATTGCTCATCATAAATTGTCCGCCCATCCGGCACGCGATGCGCAAACATGCGCTTGCCGAGATCAGCTTGTATTGCACGCCCGAGGTGGTCACCTTTCCCTCCTCGGCGCAAAAATCCGCTCCCTTGTGCTGTACCGAGCAGGTCAGCACGGGGCACGGGGCTTGCGTGCGCAGCGCCGCCACGCGCTCGTCATCCAGGTTCAGCAGCACGCGCTCGCTTTGCAAAAGCAGCATTTTCTTGGCATCCTCATACGCCTGCATGCTGCCGTGAAAATCCAGATGGTCTCTTGTAATGTTGGTAAAAATACCAAGTGAAAACCGAATGGGGGCGCACCGCTCTTGCGCAAGCGCATGCGAGCTGACCTCCATGACCACGATTTTTGCCCCCTGCTTGCAAAATTCTGCCAGCATGGGATACAACCGCTCGGGCTTGGGAGTGGTCATGCCCTCGTTCCCTTCCAAAATATCGCCGCCGGGTCCTTGGCATCTGACCGTACCGATCAGCGCACAAGGGATCTGCGCGTACCGAAGCAAGCCGCAAAGCAGCCAGGCAACCGAGGTTTTACCGTTTGTACCCGTAATCCCTACGAATTGCAGCTTCTCGGACGGTTTGCCGTACCAGGTGTCCAGCAGGTACGCAAGCGAGGCGCGCGTGCTTTGTACGCGCAACACGGGCAAATTCTGTGGCAGCTCGCCCGCATAGTTCTGATCGATCACAGCGGCACACGCACCGCGCGCGGCTGCATCGGTCAGATAGTGGTGTCCGTCTGCGCGTTCTCCGCGCAGCGCAACGAATAATTGCCCGGCGGTCACCTCGCACGAGCTTGTGCAAATACCGCTGACAGCAATCTGCTCAGCGCCTGCAGGGCAAGAAAGCCCCGCCGCGCTGCATAAGTCCAAAAGAATCATGAAAGCCTCCGGAAATTTGGTTTGCTTTGGCTCTCCGTTCTTTTTATCTTCCTTGATTATCGCTTTTTCTTAGTTTTCAACGTCGTCTGCTACGTTCTCGTCACGGAAGTAGACCGTGACCGTTGTGCCGATCTCGACCATCGTACCGGGCTCGATCGACTGTGCGTAAGCAGTTGCGGCTGTGCCGCTCATATACGTGTACGTGCCTGTGATCTTGATATTCAGGCTTGCATTTGCCAACAGCTGGCTGGCTGCTACAGCGGTCTTGCCCGAAAGATCCGGCACCTTGACCATTTGCTTCTCAGGCGAGCGATCGGTATATACGATCAGCTTAGCGCCCTGCTTTTCTACCAGCGTGCCTGCAGCGGGAGACTGTGCATAGATCAGCTCGCCGTCGCCAATGACCTCCAGCGTAAAGCCTGCGCTCTCGGCATAGCTGCGAGCGGCTTCCACCGTCCACCATTCCACACCGGGCGCCTTTACTGCCTGCTTGGCAAGCTCTTCCTCAGTGTATACTGCCTCAACGCCCAGGTAAGGCAGAATGGTTTCCAGCACGTTACCAACGTAAGGCGCTGCCACTACGGAACCGTACAGCGTGCCCTGCGTGGGCTGGTCTACCATGATCATGACAATATACTGCGGATCATCCGCAGGTGCATAACCGACCGTGGAGCAAATGTACTTGCCGTCGATCGGGTTGCCGTTCTCATCCTTGAGGTCCTTTTTCTCGGAGGTACCGGTCTTAGCAGCTACGCGGTAGCCTGCAACGTACGCATTCTTTGCGCCGCCGTTGCCCGAAACGCCCTCTTCCAAAATCTTGGAAATGGTGGCGCAGGTCTGGGAGCTGATGACCTGACGCTTGACCTCAGGCTCAAAGCTCCTGATCACGTTGCCGTTGGAATCGCTGATGCTCTTGACCAATCTGGGAGTGACCAGATCGCCGCCGTTTGCCACGGCTGCAATTGCCGTGACGTGACCCAGCACCGAGATCTTGAAGTTCTGACCGAACGAAGCGGTTGCCAAATAAATATCTGCGCTCTCAAACAGCGATTTGTTCCAGAATGTTACGCCCTCAACCGTGCTTCCCTCGCCCGGCAGGTCAATACCGGTCTTTTCAAAGTAACCGAATGCCTTGAAGTAATTATAAAAGGTAGGCGCACCCAGCTGTGCGCCAATGCGCATCAGCCAAGGGTTACAGGATTGCTGAATACCCTCTGCAAAGGTCAGCGAGCCGTGTCCCTGCACCTTATGGCACTTGATCTTGTGTCCGTTGACAATGTGGTAGCCGGGGCAGAACTGCGATTCCTTCAGAATGCTCAGATTCTCCTCGACTGCCATGGCTGCCGTGATGATCTTGAAGGTCGAACCGGGCATATACACTTCGGTGACTGCTTTGTTGTTCCAGGTGGTCAGCAGCAGCTCCTGCTTGAGTGCGGTATATTCCTCGCTATCGGGCTCCAAGCCGCTGTCATCCAGCAGCTGCTGGCTTTGCTCGTTGAGGCTCCAGGGATCGTTCAGATCAAAGGTGGGATACACCGAAATCGCCAGCACGTCGCCCGTGTTGACGTCCATGACCACGCCGCAAGCGCGGTTTTCACCGCCCGACTCGATATACGCCTGCTTGACCTGCTCGTCAAGCGCGTTTTGTACGAATACGTCGATCGTGGTGTTGAGCGAGTAGCCCGGAACCGCGGGCACCATGCTCTCGTAATCGTAAGGCATCTCGTTGCCGTCCGCATCGCGTGCGGTCACGTATTTGCCGTCCGTTCCCTTCAGAAATTCCTCGTAGGCGTATTCCAAGCCGTAAATGCCGGTGCCGTCGCTGTTGGTAAAGCCAATGGTGTGCGCCGCCAGGCTGCCGTACGGATAATAGCGGGTGGCGGTTGCCTCCAGATAGATCATATCCTCCAGCCCGTTCTCTGCGATCAGGGTGCGGATCTGCTTTGCCACGTCACTTGTCACCTTGCGCGCAATGGTTCTGTCCAAATACTGCGTTTTGGTGGTCTGGTACTGTACGTCCTCGTAGCTTACGCCCTCCAGCAGCTCGGAAAGTCCATGGCAGACCATATCTGCGTAATCCACGCCGGTCTCGGTGCTCTGCTCCTTGATGGTGCGGGGCGAAATGAATACGCGGTAGGTGGTCACGTTGCCTGCGATCAGAATGCCGTTTGCATCGTAGATCGCACCGCGATCCGCCTCAATGGTGGTTTGCGTGGTGATCTGGCTGATGACCTTTGCCTGATATTTTTCATATTCGACCGTTTGCAGGATCAGAATACGCAGCAATAAAAACACAAAAGCCAGCGATACCATTCCTCCCAGTACCGCTGCTCTTTTTAACGTTTTCGTATCTGTTGTATGAAGACTCAACTCCGTATCCTCCCCTTGGTCATCCTCGCCGCTTTCGCAAAAACGGCGGCGCGCGCTATGTGTCCGTCTCTTGCGCAGGCAAGAGTCGAAGCACGCTCCCGGCTATGCCGAAAAGCTGCGCTCGCCGCCTTTTTGATCCGATTTCAACGTATATTACCATTATATCGGATCTATCTTGTCCTGTCAATGTCAATTTATGAGCCGCGCGTATCTTTTATGCCAAGCCTTTCGACTTAGTCCTTAAGAATTCCGATCGCACTGAGCAAATTCGACAATCCCTGTCCAAATTCGCTTGCAGGCTCATAAACCTCCACCGAATTCTGGCTATCGGTGGTAAGCACTTGTGTGGAAACGAAATCGGAGCGCACCATACCGTATTCCTCAACGGCGATCCGTTCGATCTCCAGCATATCGTTTTTGAGCGAAAGCTCGGTGTTCAGCGTGGTATACTGCTTATCCAGCGCGTCCAGCTTGTTTTGCAGGATGCTGGCTTCTCGAAGTGACAGGCTTACCATAACCGAGCTGCCCACGATCATGACACAGCAAAGCGTAACCGTCAGCATAGCGCCAAGCACGCCTGCGGGCATTTTCTTTGCTTCTGTCTTATCGCATTTCTGTTCCTGTTCTACCGGGAACCAGTCACGGGAAAGCTCAGCCCACTTTGCGGTCGCGGGGCTTCCCAGATACTTGCGTACCGACTCGGGCATTTGTTCGGTCACCGTAAGCCACAGAGCTTTTTTTGGCTGTTGTCCTCCCTGCTCTGCTTGCTGCTGTTGGTGTACCTCTGCAGCACGGATGCTGTAATTGGGCATCTTGTAGCTGCGCTGATCGTGATAGTAACGTACAAAGTCGTCCGCCGTCATGTGGCGCTCGCCCTTGTAAAGACCCGTGCGGTACTTATCCGCCTTGCCATCCGACACGCGCTCTGCCATGATGTACGCACCGGGTGCCATGGCATGCGAAAGTGCTTCCTCACGCTCCTGTCGCTTCGCGTCGGTTCGCACGTGTGCCGCAATGCCTCTGTCCTTGTATCGCTGACACAAGGCTTCCACGTACGCCGCACATGCGGTGTAGTGGGGCTTTTTTGCTTGCATGATCTGCTCCATCGGGTCCTCCTATAGTTTTTCTGCGACACGCAGCTTGGCGCTGCGCGATCTGGGATTGATTTCTAATTCATGCTCCGTGGGCAGGATGGGCTTGCGACTGATCACATCCACCACGGGCTTTTTGCCGCACACGCACACGGGGAAATCTCGCGGGCAGGTGCAGCCGGACGCCAGGGACGCAAAGGTCTGCTTGACCAGTCTGTCCTCCAGCGAATGGAAGGTAATGATGGCAATTCTGCCACCGGGCTTTAACAAATTCACCGCATCACGGATGGTGGGTTCAATGACCGAAAGCTCGCCGTTGACCTCTATGCGGATCGCCTGGAAGGTGCGCTTGGCAGGGTGGTGTCCACCCTCCTTGGCTGCCGCCGGCATTGCCGCCTTGATAATGTCCACAAGCTCGCCCGTGGTGCGAATGGGCGCATTCTGTCTTTCCTTGACAATACGCGCTGCAATACGGGGCGCAAAGCGCTCCTCGCCAAAGTCGTAAATAATGCGCTTGAGCTCCTGCTCGGTGTACGTATTGACCACGGTATAAGCATCCAGCTTATCCTCGCGGTTCATGCGCATATCCAAGGGAGCGTCCGCCATGTAAGAAAATCCGCGGTCTGCGGTGTCCAGCTGATACGAGGAAACGCCCAGATCCAGAAGCACGCCGTCCACGCCGTCAATGCCCAGCTCGCGGCACACCTGCGCCATTTCCGAGAAATTGCTATGCACCACCTGCGCGTGCTCGCCAAAGCGGGCAAGGCGCTCGGTTGCAACACCAACTGCGGTCAGGTCGCGGTCCAGCGCGATCAGCTTACCGCTGCCAAGGCGCTTCGCGATCTCCTGCGAGTGTCCTGCGCCGCCTGCGGTTCCATCAATATATATACCGTCGGGCTTGATGCTAAGCGCGTCCATGCACTCCTGCAGCAGCACCGAAACGTGCGAAAATACCTGTTCAGCCATCGTTTACAACCCAAACAGCTCAAGCTGCGCGCGCAGCTCGTCTCTGTCCTCTCGCTCAATTTCCGCCTCGTACAACGCCTCCGCCCAGATCTCGATACAATCGTAGTTACCCACCACAACCGCATTTTTATCGATCTGTGCAAAGTCCAAAAGAGCCTGAGGCAGCAAAATGCGTCCCTGCGAATCGGGGGTCACCTTAGCTGCATTGCGATGCAAATAACGCAGTGCGGGCTCGGCGATACGACGCTCCTGCTGCTTAATGGGCGCGATATAATCGTTCCATCCCTCAAGGGAGAAGACCTTTAAGAGTTGGCCGCGAATATCACGCGCCACGATCAGCTCCTCACCCAGCTCCTCGCGGTGCTTGGCGGGGATAAAGAGCCTGTTTTTGGCATCTACGCTGTGTCTGTATTCACCTGTCAGCATAAATCTCGGTCCTCCTTTCCTTGATCTGCAGGGCAATTTGTGCGACATTTTCAACACTTCGCCCCACATCGCCCCACATCGGGTATATTTATTATAAACTTATTACTATAAAAACGCAAGGGGGGTATGCATGTTTTTTTGAAAATTCGTTCTGTTTTTTTGTATCTTTTGCGAAAAATAACGGCTGCAATCCTAAAGTTGCACCCGTTATTTTACTATTTCCAGTTATTTCTTACATTTATTCCCAATTATTTATATTTGCGCCATTTCCCGAAAAAGAAAATGTTGGATCGGCACGGGAAATGGCGTAATACGCCATCAATCCCGGTGCTTGCCATGCATATTTCCCTGCTTTTTTCTGCGCACAAGCAGCGTCAGCAGCGCGCGTCCGTCAAACGGAAGCAGCGGATAGAGATAGCGCCGCCCGCCGTTGACCGTTTTGTTTGTCAGCAGCAGCAAAACGATGAGCAGCGTGCCTGCCAGATACCCCCACACATTGCCAAGCGTGGTCAAAAGCAGCAGCCCGATGCGCAAAAATTTGAAGGCATATCCCAGCTCATACGAGCGCTGCGTGAAGGTGGCAATGGCAACGAACGCCATATACAGAATGACCTCGGGGATCAGCCAGCCAATGCTGACTGCAAAGTCGCCCAAGATCAAGCCGCCCACCACCGAGAGCGAATTAGACAGCATGCTGGGCGTATTGAGCGACGCCATGCGCAGCCCGTCGATGATAAACTCGGTCAAAAGCAGCTGCGCCAGGATCGGAATACGCCCGCTTTCCCGCGGCAGCGTAAACGAGAGCCATTCGGGCACCAGCGGCGCATTGGCTACCATCAAATACCACGTGGGCACCAAAAACAGCGCCAGCACAAACACGGCATAGCGCACGATGCGAATATACGTGCCGGTCAACGGGGTAAAATAAAAGTCGTTGGTCTCCTGCATGAAGTCGAAGATGCTGACAGGCAGCACCATGACCTGGGGCGAGTTATCGCAAAAGATGAGCACGCTTCCCTCCAGCACCTGCGCGGCAGCGGTGTCGGGGCGTTCGGTATAACGGATCTTGGGAAAGGGGTTATACCAGCGCGAGCGGATCAGGCATTCGGCAAGTGACTGGTGCCCCAGCGGCAGCGCATCGGTATCGATCGAGGCAAGGCGCTTTTGCAGCTTGCGCACGTAATCGGGGTTGGCTTTGCCAGAGAGGTAGCACAGCACCACGTCGGTTTGTGAGCGCTTGCCCACCGAAAAATACTGCATGGTCAGCGCGGGATCGCGCACGCGGCGGCGCAGGAGCGCGGTATTGAAGATCAGCGTTTCCACAAAGCCGTCACGCGAGCCGATCATGACGCGATCGCCCTCGGGCTCCTCAGTGGAGCGTGCGGGATAGGTCCGTGCATCCACGACAAGTGCTTGCGGACCGAAGGTAGAGCCCAGGATGAGCGAAGCGCCCGAGAGCACGGCACGCAGCATGACGTCAATATCGTCGGTACTCTCGCACTCGACGTGCGGAACGTTATATTCCATAAACCGCTCGGCGGCGGACTTGCCCGGCTCGGGCGGCGTTTGCATAGAATCAAGCGAGAGGAAATGCATCATCAGCTTTTGCATGGGCGTGGCACCCACAAAGCCGTCGATATAGTAGAGTGTCATTTCGTCCTGCCCGATCTTGAGCACCTTACGAATGATGTCAAAGCTTGCATCGGGGCGCAAGAGGCTATCCACAGTAGCCACGTTGACCCGATAATTTTCACCCAATTTACCCATAGTTTCGTTCCTTTTTGTGTATTCAAGGATAGTTTGGGAGGAACGGGGGCAATTATGCCCAACAAAATTTGGACAACTCACTCTTGAAAAGTTTTGGTCGAGCTTTTTCAAAAGCCCGCGGGGTCTTGGGGCAGCGCCCCGAGTCGCGCCCGCAGGCGCGAAGCTCTCCCAACGGCGTTTCTTTTGATTCTTTTCTTTGCGCCAGCGGTGTCAAAGAAAAGAATGGAGAAAATTTATTCAATGAAAAAAACAAGGGGCGACCAGAATTTCGGCATTGCCGAAATCTTCGCCCCTGTGTTGGGATGTTATGTGAGAAAATCGTTTCCGTTCTTTTTGGCACCGCGGGCGCAAAGAAGAACGTATTTGCTTCGCAAATTAAACGCCGAGATAATTTCGCCTCTGCAAAGGCGACCAAGGGCTCTGCCCTTGGAGCCCGCGACCTTTTTGAAAAAAGGTCGATCAAAAACTTTCACAAGATGGGTTGTTTCAATTGTTTACAGCTTCTGCTGGTTACACCAGATCTTCATGACCAATCTCGTGGGCAGGATCCAAGCCAGGAATCTTGCGCGGCGAATGGCATGTCCGCAAACCGACACGTCGCGCCCGCGCTTCATATCCTTGAGCGCCCTGGTCACTACCTGCTCTGCCGTATAATATCTGGCATAATATTTGACCGTATCATCGGTCACCGCTCTGTCAAAAAATTCGGTCTTAACCCAGCCGGGGCAAATTGCCATGACGCGAATGCCTCGCTTCTTAAGCTCCACGTTCAAGGATCTCGAAAAGCTGAGTACAAACGCCTTGGTCGCGCCGTACACGCCGATATACGGCACAGGCTGGAACGCCGATTGGCTGTCGATCTGGTAGATCTGACCGCCCTTTTGCATGTAAGGCAGCGTGATATACGTCATCGCCATCAGCGCGCTTGCGTTGAGTGTGATCATCTGCTCCTGCTCCTCCAGCGAAATGTCGGTAAACGCACCAAATCTGCCAAAGCCGCTGCCGTTGACCAGCACCGCCACGTCAGGGTTATGCTCCTCCAAAAGCGCCTTGTAAGCATCCAGCGCTTCCCTTTTGCAAAGGTCCAGCGAAACAGCTCTGACCTTGGCACGCGTCTGCTTACCGATCTCGAGCAGTCGATCCTCGCGGCGCGCGATCAACCAAAGCTCGTCAAACGCCTGCTGTGCATCCAGCTGCAGCACAAACTCCTTGCCCATACCGGACGAAGCGCCCGTAATGACTGCAATTCTCATGCCGCACCTCTCAGAGAATAATCTGCTCGGGCAAGCCCGCTACGTACTTGGGGTATCTCTCGCCCTCGATCAGAGGACGCAGATAGGTCAGGCACGCATCGGTTACGCCGTTGTGCTCTGCGTTGATATACGCATCCGGCACGCGCTTGATCTTGTTTGCGATCTCGTGCACGTCCGCACAACCGATCTCGTACGCGTAAGGCGCGTCCGAAAGTCTCTTGTAAAGCATCATCTTGCCGCTCTCGCCCTGCTCGGCAGCCAGCGCCGCTGCGCGACCAACCGCCACGGACTCGGCAATATCGGTAGCCGACACCAGATGTGCTGCACAACGCTGGCACACATTAAGCTCTACCGAGCGCACCTTGCAGCCAATGCGATCACGCACGGCATACTCCAGCGCCTTGCCCGTGCCCGCCAGATACTGGTGACCGAACACGTCCTTGACGCCGCTCTGTGCGCCTGCACCCACGTAAGTGCCGTCCGCAAAGCGAATGCCCTCGGAAACCGCTACCACCACGTTGGGGTGCTTTTCCAGCGCCTTTTTGGTGCTTGCAATAAACTCGTCCATATCAAATGCCTTTTCGGGCAGGTAGACCAGATCCGGCTCCTCGCCGTTGGCAAGTCTGCCAAGCGCTGCCGAGGTGGTCAGCCAGCCTGCGTCACGACCCATGATCTCGACAATGGTGACCGCCTTGGTGGTGTACACCGCCGCGTCACGAATGATCTCGGAAACGGTTGCAGCCACATACTTAGCCGCAGAGCCAAAGCCGGGCGTATGGTCAGTACCCTCCAGGTCATTGTCAATGGTCTTGGGAACGCCCATCACGCGCATCTCGTAGCCGCACTCTGCGACGTACGCAGACAGCTTGGCAACCGTATCCATGGAGTCGTTACCGCCGATATAGAAGAAATAACGAATGTCATACTTTTTAAAAATGGCAAGCAGCTGCGCGTAAAAATCGGGATCATCGGTATGCTTGGGCAGCTTCTTGCGGCAAGAGCCCAATGCTGCTGCGGGAGTCAGCTCCAGCGCGTCCAGCTTGTCCGCATCCTTGGCAAAGTCACACAGGTTGATCAATCTCTCCTGCATCAGCCCCTCAATACCGTTGCGCATGCCGTACAGCGTGCCGATCGCGCCGCCCTTTTGATTGATCTCAAGTACGCCGCGGATCACGCCTGCCAGCGTTGCGTTGATCGCCGCGGTCGGACCGCCCGACTGACCGACAACTGCATTTCCGTATAATTGCTTCATAGTAACGTCCTCTTTTCCGGATGTATTTTATCCTATTCAGTATACCATATCGCGGCGCAATTGTCAATGCAAAAGGCGGCGCAAGGTAAATTCACATTTTGTTTACAATATTTTTTTGTTAACCATTGGACTTTTTGACCCATTTTTGCGTCTATATAGGTGAGAGGCCGCTCTTGACAGGGGGCGCGGAATTTGATATACTGAAATTGTAATAGGAGGACAGCATCCCATGAAGAAACGATGTCAATTTATACTTTTCTTATTAGCTTGCGCCACGCTTCTTTGCGCCTGCAATCTCGCTCCTGCCAAGCTGGTGGACGCCACCACCGCCGAGCAAGCCTTGCAAAACATGGACACGCAAATGGCAGCCCTGCAAAGCTATCGCGCAGACGTGACCATGGACTTTGTACTGTATGCGGACAGCACCAAATGGAAGGGCGAGCTGACCAGCATTGTCATTGAGGACGCCGGGGAGGGGCTTGGCAATTACTATTCCTATACCGAAATCCGAAACGCCATGTACGTAAACGGCTCGCTCTCACCCAGCATCAAGGTCTATAGCATTGATGCGTATTGCGATGGGTATGGCTATCAATCCTATGCCTGCAACGACCAACGCCGCAAGCTGCGCTCCAAGATGCGCGCCTCTGAGTTTATCAAGTATCGCGAGGGAGACAGCGACATCATTGACTTTGATTACATTGATTGTCAAAACACCACCTTTGAGGCAACCGACAAGGGCTACACCGTCAGCTGCTCCGGCTACAGCGCGGAAAACATGCATGCCATGGCGGTAGCTACCGGCATTTCCGAGCTGGTGGATGACGCGCTGCAGGACATGCAGGTCACCATTCTGCTGGACAAGGATTACCTCCCCGTTGAAATTTCCCTTGAACTGGTATTTGACAGCGAACGCTATTACAAGGATACCCGCCCTTATTTCCGCATGCTCATAGAATTTACCGAGTACAATGCCGCTGAGCACATCCTGCGCACCATTGAACCCGAGGATTACACCGAAATTGAAGATTTGCAGCTGCTGGGGGAGCTGGAGCAAAAGATTGCCGAGACCGTGAACGTCAAAAAAGGCAGCTTTGTCCGAGAAACCGCGCAAAACGTGACGTTTGGCAAGGAGACCACCAACACCTCGCAGGTGGATGTATCGGCAACGTTTTCCAATACCAAGGAGGGCTTTTCCTTTAAGGCAGACATGGCAGACAACGACGTGGGCAGAACGGTCACATACGGGAACGGCGACATGATTGGACTGGACGCTCCCGACGGCTCCAAGATCAACCGCATGACCGATGCGCAAGCCAAAGCCGAGCTGCTTTCCTGGATCAACGATCCCTCAATCGGTTACACCTACACCCGCGTGCTCAATATCGAAAAAACCAAAACCGGCTACCTTGTCACCATGATCCCTGCCGACAACAGCATTGTGGATCAAATCAGCGATGCTATCAACGTCTCTTTGCACGAGGAGTACGAGACCATTGAATTCGTCTTCAAATGGGGTAAGCTGGTCAAGCTGATCCACTCCTTCGAGGGCTCTGCCGAGCTCTACGGCGAGAAGCTGACCTATGCCGGCAGCATTACCGTGACGTTCGAATAACCTTTATGGGTTGTGCTATCGGGCAGCTCAATTAGCCGGAAATGAGCAAAATGCCGAAAAATCCCCTCGTGTCACCCACCTGCATATTATAATAGGAGGACAAAATAATGAAAAAACGATTGCTATACGTTGCATTCATTCTTGCCTGCACACTGTTGCTCAGCTCCTGCAGCAAGGTTTTAGACGTCATGCCTGCCGCAATGACTGCCGGGCAGGTAGAACGCCGCATGAATCTGCGCCTGAACTCCCTGCAGAGCTATCGCGTGGATATGGAGGCAGAATACACCATGTACGCCGATACGACCAAGGTGACCGGCACCGCGCAAGGCTTTATGCTGGAGGAGGGGCAGGACAAAAACGACTATTATTTTTACACCGAGATTACCAACAAAATGAAATCGGGCAAGGATGCCTTGAACATGACGATCAAGAGCGTCACCGCATATTACGACGGCTATGCTTACGACCACTATAAGCAAGGCTCCTCTTGGCGCAAGCTGTGCAGCAAGATGACGCCGAGTGAATACCGCGACTACATATCCGATGACAGCTTATACGACATTGCCTTTGAGGATTGCAAAAACCGCGAGTTGGAAAAGACCGACGACGGCTACACACTCCATTTTTCGGGATACTCCGGAGAGGTTATGGACGATCTGACCCAAGCCATGGGGCTTACCGAGGATCTGTTCGGACGTGAAGCGATTGACATCAAGGTAGATATTACGGTTGATGCGGAATATTATCCCCAAACCGTGACCATGGAAATGCAATTTGAGGAAAAAACCTCTTACTATCAACCCGCCTATCGCATGACTATGACCTACTCGCAATTCGATGCGATTGAGCGCGAGACAACCGGACTTTCCCCGGATTCTTTCAAAGAGGTGGAAAATCTGGCTTGGCTCAAGGAGATTGAGGAAATGATTGAGGAGCGCGTGAATGCCAAGAGCGGCAGCTTTACCAGCAAAACCTCAGTCACCGCTACCCTGCTTTCTCAGTCCACAAGCCAATCCGAAATCAGCAAAGTGACCTATACACGCGAAAAAGACAAGCTGACCTTTGAAGCGGACGTCACCGAACACGACAACAGCAAAAAACACCTTTCCTACGTGGATGGTGAACAGACCATTGAATACGCGGGCAGAGATCCCTATACCTCCAAGATGACCGAGCAGGAAGCCGAGGACTACATTGCAGGCTTGATCAACGTACCGGGGCTGGGTTACAACGCCGCCCTGGTACTGGACATTGAAAAGACCGATGAGGGATACAGGGTCAAGATTGACGTCACCAAGGACACAGCGGTCGGACAACTGGTGGTTGCCTCGGGTGCGAATTTCTCCTCGGGCGAGCATACGGTATTGATCAAGGTCAAAAATGGAGAGATCACCGCCATCAACAGCAGCTTCCGCGCATCCGGCAGTATCCAGGTGTCCTATAATAGCAAGGCAACGCTGACTTATACCGGCTCGGTTTCGGTAGAGTTTGACTAACGCGCCAAGGAGGAATGACTATGAAATACACCTTACGCATACTCTGCATCGCCATTACTTCCCTGCTTTTGATTGGCAGCTTGGCAGGCTGCTCCATCATTGACAGATTTACTGAAAAGCCCGACACAGAAGTTGTCTTTCATGATCTGAAGCTTTCCGTTCCGTTTGCATACATCATCGATTCCACGCAAAGCGACACTAATTTCAGAGTGTATGAAAAAGGGTGGTATAAGAGCGTCATCCTGCTCTCCCGCAATACTGTTGACGATGACATCGACGAGCTTTTGGACGGCTATGTTGAGTACATCCTTGAAAGCGGCGGCAGCTCGCAGCGCACCACCTTTTTGGATCAACCTGCAGTCCGCTCCACCTTTACCTCGCAGGACGGCAAAAACGCCGAGGAAATGCTGTTTATCTACAAAGGCTACTGCTACGCGATCTCCATGCGTGGCGGCACCGAGCAGGAGTTCCAAGACCTGCTCTCCACCGTGGTTCTGAGCGACGAGGCAGTCGCAGTATAACGCCATCCTCTGACGCCTTGGCGTCAGGGGATTTTTGTTTTCACGCTCCGAAAATTTCTCTTTTCCGCACAAACAGGCGGCGAAATTTTGTCAATAATAGCGATTGACAAAAGACGCGGCGCGGGTGTATAATGAGAATGGTATTTTAGGGGCGATTTTGCTCCATACTATATCCGAAACAAACCGAAAGTGGGGTGATTCTCTTGCGTAATGAAAACGAGCAGCTTGACGAGGAGCTGCAAATGCAAACCCAAAACGATCCACAACAAACCCCCGCCCCACGATTACAAGATGATGAGGACGAGCAAGAGAGAGCCGAGCGCGAGCTGGATGAGCAGTTTGAGCGCGAGGAAGAGGAGCAGGAGCGCGAGGTAGAGCAGGACGAACAGGCACTTGCCGAGGACGAAATGCCCGACTCCTACGAGGAGATCATTGAGGACACCTTCGAGAGTCTGGAGGATCTGCTGGACAACAAGAAATACGCCGATTTCGTGCGTGAGCTGGAAAAGCTCAACCCCATCGACGCCGCGGATTTCTTTGAAAATCTGCCCCCCAAGCGTATTCCTGCCGTGTTCCGTTTGCTCAAAAAGGACAGCGCAGCAGGCGTTTTCGCCGAGCTGGACGCGCCCATTCAGGAACGCATCATCTCTGCCATGACCGACCGAGAAATTGCGGTCATCGTAGAAGACCTGTTCTTGGACGACGCGGTAGATATGCTTTCCGAGATGCCCGCTAACATTGTGCGCCGCATCAAAAAGAACACCACACCCGAAACGCGTGCACAGATCAACCGTCTGCTCGCCTACCCCGAGGACAGCGCGGGTAGCGTCATGACCTCCGAGTTTGTGGATCTGCGCAAGACCATGACGGTATCCGAGGCGATCAAGCACATTCGCCAGACCGGTATTGACAAGGAAACCGTGTACACCGCCTACGTCATTGACGACAGCCGTATTCTGGAGGGTATCGTTTCCTTTAAGGATCTGCTGTTCGCAGGCAGAGATCAGCTGATTGGCGACATCATGGAGCCCAACATCATCTACGCCAATACGCTGGACGACCAGGAAACGGTTGCCGATATCATTGCAAAGTACAACCTGCTCTCGCTCCCCATCGTGGACCGTGAGTCGCGCCTGGTCGGTATCGTAACCGTCGACGACGCTCTGGACGTCATCGAAGAAGAGACCACCGAGGATATCGAAATGATGGCGGCAATTTTGCCGACCGACAAGCCCTACATGCGCACCAGCGTTTGGGAAAACTTTAAAAAGCGTATTCCCTGGCTGCTGCTCCTGATGCTGACCGCAACCTTTACAGGCACCATCATCACCATGCTGGAGGGCAAGATCGATGCCTTGGATTTCCCCTTGGTGCTTTCCCTTTCCGCATTTATCCCCATGCTGATGAGTACGGGCGGTAACGCGGGCGGACAATCGTCTGTCACCGTCATCCGTGCGCTCTCGCTGGGCGAAATTGAAGCCAAGGACATTTTGCGCGTGGTATGGAAAGAGATCCGTATCGCAACGCTGTGCGGCTTGTGCGTGTTTGTTGCGTGCTTTATCAAGACCTGGGCGTATGACTGTAAGTTCAACACCGAGCCGCAGTATCTCATGATCGCGGCGGCGGTCAGCGCAACCGTGTTTGTTGCCATCGTACTGGCAAAGCTGATTGGCGCGATCTTGCCGATCGGTGCTAAGGTAGTCAAGCTTGACCCGTCGGTCATGGCATCTCCCTTTATTACCACCATCGTAGACACGCTGACGCTGCTGGTCTATTTTCTGATCGTCATTTACCTTTTGGTACCGCAAATGACTGCGATGCTGTAAGTATTTGTATTACCTTTTAAAAAACACGCCGAACATCCAGCGCTTCTTAGACGAGCTGGATGTTTCCAATCCGAGCCCTTTAGGTAATCACTTGTTTTGGAGGAATGTCTGTTATGTTTTTTGATGAAATTGTTCACGGTACGCAGTATTACCGTTCCCCTACTCCTTTGCCCGAGGAATGGGAAGGAGATATTGCTACCATCGGCAATTACAATCTGGACACCTTTCAGATTCGCATTAACTGGCGTTGGAATGAAAGGCAAGAGGGTGTTTACGATTTTTCCGACGTGGATAGGCTGATGGATCTTGCCGAGAAGTATAACCGCAAGGTCATCATCAAGTTTTTACTGGAATGTGCCCCCCAATACGTGTTTGAAAAATACGAGGGCACGCGCATCGGTCCGCGCGGTGAGCAGCTTCGCGGCGGCTCGCACGGTGCGTTTTACGGCGGCTGGCGTCCTTGCTTCACCAATCCCCACGTGCAGGCGGCTGCCAAGAGATTTGTTGAAAAGGTAGCCGAGCGTTACGCGGAGCGCAAAAATCTGATCCTTTGGAACGCGTGGAACGAGATCCGTAACCGCCCCATTGAGGATTGCTTCTGCAAATACTGCCGTGCAGGATACGGCAAATATCTGCAAAAGAAATTCGGCACGGTGGAAAAGCTGAATGCGTTTTACGGCGTGGCGGAGGATAGCTTTGAAACGATTGCCCTGCCCGCTATGCCGCACGGATATTGGGATATCTATGAATTCAAAAAATACAAGGGCTCGGCAGAGCTGCACGATTGGCTGCGTTTTGTGTACGAGAGTGTGCGCAAGTATGATAAGGAGCGTCCCATTATGGCGCACGTGG
>JAZRQR010000043.1:0-10383 GCA_045650025.1 Eubacteriales bacterium | reverse complement strand
TTCTCGATGGTGCCTGCACCATCCTTGAAGTTCTGGATGTTGAAGTTTACGATCTCAATACCCAGCTTACGCATATCGGGTACTGCGTTTTCCTTGATCTTTTCTGCAACGATCTGACGCTCCTGGACCATTTCCTTCAGTCCAACAGAGCCCACGATCTCACGCATGTTACCTTCCAGCACCTGGGTGCACAGGAAGATGAGCTGACGCTGATCCATGGAAAGCAGTGCTTCTGCTGCCTTGTTGATCAGCTCGGGGTCGGAAGAGATCTTGATGTTCGCAACGCCGTCAACGCTGACGTTGATGAACTCGTTGGTGGGTACTGCTTCACTGGTCTTTACGTCCACCTGCATAACGTCCAAGGACAGCTTGTCAAGTCTTTCAAAGAAAGGCCAACGGAAGCCGGCTTTACCGATCAGCACTCTCTTCTTGGAACGAATGCCCGAGATGATGTAGGCTTTGTTCGGGGGGGCTTTGACGTAAGCGGCGCCGACGTAGATTGCAATCAAAGCAACGACGGCTACAATAATAGCGATAATGGGTTCAGGCATGGGTATATCCTCCTTTTATTTATTGATTTGGTTCGCCTGTGTTTATATGATACCACGCGGTCACGTGATTGTCAATACATTTCAACAATTATGAACTCGGATTTACAGTTTATTCATGCTACGTTTATACTCAGCCTTCCAGCAGCATATCCCCCTCTCGGATCCAGCCCAATTTGCGCATAATCTCCGAGAAAAGCAGGGTCAGCACGGCAGGCAGGACAAAGCAGCAAAGCGCAAGTCCGATCCAAAGCATGGGTCCCTTTTCGGTCGCGTTGATCACGCCGATGGGTCCGACCAGACCGCACGTGCCCATGCCGGCGGCAACGCCCGAGCATTTGAGCCCAAAGAGCATGGTGGAAACGGGGCCTATGATGGCGGCTGCCAGCGTAGGCGGGATCCAGATCTGCGGACGCTTGCAAATATTGCCCATCTGCAGCATGGAGGTGCCCAGTCCCTGCGAGACAATGCCGCCCCACTTGTTTTCGCGGAAGCTTGCCACCGCAAAGCCCACCATCTGGGCACAGCAGCCAACCGCCGCCGCACCGCCTGCAAGCAAAAGGCCTTCATCCGTGCCTGCCGCTTGTGCCGCGCGCAGCGCGGATTCCGAAAAGATCATGGCGCAAATGGCAGCCGAGGAAATGGGCAGCGTGAGCACCATACCTACCACCACCGAGATGACAATGCCCATCAAAAGGGGCTGCAGCGTAGTAGCCGTGGCGATAAACACGCCCAGATAATACATGACGTAGGACACCAAGGGGCAAAGCAGCCAGGCAGCACCAAAGCCGCAAAGAATGGTGACCACGGGGGTGACTAATACGTCCACCTTGGTTTTTTTGGAGACCAGCATACCAATCTCCACGGCAATGATCACGGCAAAAAACGCACCCGCAGGACCGGCGGAATAAAACACTCCCTGCTCTGCGCCTGCCGTAGCCGCCCACGAGGTGATGGCACCGTCCAGCATGACCGCGCCCATGGCATTTGCCATAGCACCCACGGCAGCGGACGAGAACATGACCAAGGGATGCGCGCCCAGCGCATTGGCAATGGCAACGCCGATCGCCATGCCGGTAGCCGCTTTGGCATAGGTGGCAACCGTGGAAAGGAACGCAAGTCCCGTGTAGGTGGCAACCGTATCAAAGATGGTTCCGATCAAGAGTGACGCAAAAAGTCCGAGTGCCATAGCACCCATGGCTTTGATAAAATACCGATGCGCATACTGCTTGATCACTTGGGAAAATGAGGTTTTCTTCAAAGCAATCGCCTTCTTTCGATATAATATTAAGCTCATTATACCATATATAACAAACGATTGCAAGGTTAATTTGCCTTTTGACAAAAAAATGTCAAAAAATGTAGGGGGCATTGCCCCCTACAGCCTTTATTTGATTTGCAAAAATCTGAATTTCTTGCGCAGGTTGATGCGATACGCACAGATAAAGCGTCCGATCGCAACGTCGTACAGCACAAACGCAAAATTGGCAAGCAGCCAGACCGCCAAGGAATAGCCCCAATGCGCGCCCTGACCGCCAAGGAATGCACCCATGGCAGCAGGATAACTTTGTGCTGCGGGAAACAGCAGCTGC
The DNA here is from genome assembly GCA_045650025.1 of Eubacteriales bacterium. GTDB lineage: Bacteria > Bacillota > Clostridia > Oscillospirales > CAG-272 > SVQP01. The sequence continues at coordinate 8,243 of JAZRQR010000043.1, read as the reverse complement.
CAGAGCACCAGCACGCCAAGCGCAATGACCGCGTTAAAGATGACTGGCTTGATGAGCATGCGCGCGAAACGGGGCAGCTTTTCCAGCTGCACGCGCAGCATGGGGTACACGCCCGCAAACAACAGATATTCCCAAGCCGCCGTGTTAAACGGAATGAGCATCAAGGCAAGCGCCGAGGTGACCAGCCAGATCAGCCAAGGGTACGAGCCCCCAATCTCCTCTGCCGCCCACACCGCGATCAGCGAGGCAAGCGCCGCCATGGAAAGATCCAGGCTTCCGTCAAACAGTCTGCCCGCGCACAGCATGACCGCCCCCAGCGCACAAAGCAAGGCGCACACGGTCAGCTTGCGTGTTTTTTGTATGGTAGATGCCTTTTTCAAAGGTGGTTTTCGCTGCATATCAGAAACCTCTCAGACAGCTGCAGCACAGGTTGGCGCACAGACAGGTAGCGCACAAGGAGCAGCAGGAGCAGCCGCTGCTTGAGGATGCGTGCTGCGTGCGGAAGGTATTGGCTTGCGCATCAAAGCGGCTTCTTGCCTCGCGGTATTCGGCGTTGTGCGGCTCCATGCCGCAGGCAATATCAAATTCCCTGCCCGCGTCTACGCGTCTGCCCATACGCACGTACACGCAGCCCATCAGGAAATGCCATTCACCGCCGCGCTTCTGCTCGGGCACGCCCGTCAGCAAGGTGTACGCGCGCTCGGTGGCGCCGTTGTTGATCAGGTGACGAATATCGGTATACAGCGCGTCGCCCGTAGTGCTGCTTTGCGCACCAAACCCGCCCGCAGAATAGCCAAAGCCGCTGCCAAAGCCGCTTTGCGCCTTGCCGCTGCGCAGATCCTGCACCTGCTGGTATGCCGCGTTGATCTCCTTCATTTTCTGCTCCGCGCTTGCCTGCAGCTCAGGCTTGCCTGCATAGCGGTCAGGGTGATATTTACGCGCCAGAGCGCGATAGGCTTTTTTTATCTCTTCCTCGTCGGCATCCGGACTGATGCCGAGAATCTTATACGGATCGTTCATGCTCCGCGCTCTCCTTTACATTGACATTCATTTTTCAAGATCTTATCCGCCTGTGCGGGCATGCCCATACACAGAATATTATAGATCACGGCGCGCAGGTCGTCGCGCCCGTCAAAATCGATCAGGTCGGCCGCCGCCACCGCATCGCAAAGCTCCACGGTCAAAAGCGTATCCAGCGTGCTCTTCTGCCCCTCGGTCAGCGTCTCTGTACCGTACAAGGCGTGCAAGGCGTTAAATCTGCCCTTTTTGACGTCCTCGTCAAAATCCTGCGCCGCGTCCAAAAGATATACCCACCTGCCAAGCGTTCTGCCAAGCTCGTGCAAAATGGCGCGCGTCTCGCCCTCGGTATCGTACGCCAGCAGCTCCCCCATCAGCGCACCAAAGGCGTTGGCGGGAATGTCGGCAGAGCCGTCCGCATGCTGCTCCGCTTCTGCAAAAGCACGCATGCCGCGCGCAGCAATGGCATCGATCTCGGGAACTCGCCTTTTGGCACGGGCACGCAAATAGGACACGTACGGATAGGCAAGCAATGCGCCCATGCGCGAAAGCCCGCGCTCGTCGGCAATGTCGTCACGGCATTTGTGGTATGCCAAGGCTGCCATCATGCATGCCACCGCCTCGGTCTCCTCGCAAGAGTCGAGCACGGGGGCTTTTGTCAAGGGGTGCAAAAAGCAGCGCTTCTCGGTAAACTTCGGCTGCGTGCCGCGTGCCGCCATGCGCAAGCACACCATGGCTGCCGCATCGTAGCGCAGCATCATGCGCGAGCATTGCCCCGTGCATTTGCCCATCTGACGGCAAAGGCCGCAGTAAATGCCGCGGTAGCATTGATATTCCCGGATCTTGAGCTCGGGCTGCAAAATTTGGATATATCCGAACATGGTGCTCCCCCTTTTTAGACTTTCCATTATCATACCGCATTTTTATGCCCAAAGCAAGACCAATTTGTAAATATTACAAAAACAGCTTGCGCATCTGCTTGCCGTGCAACGCCTGCTCCAGCGCGGCGGGCACTTGCGAAAACTCCGCCACCAAGGAATGCGGCTTACTGGTGGGATCATCCTGCCGCACGGGCACGAAAAACACGTTCTTGCGGTTGAGCAGCGTGGCAATATTTTGCAGATTTGCCGACATGGCATCGTTGGAGGCAAGCGCCAAAAGTAAGGGGCGATCGCTTCGCAGGTGCGCTTTGGCTGCCATACAGACGGCGGAGTCGGTCACGCCGGCGGCAAGCTTGGCAAGCGTGTTGCCCGTGCAGGGGCAAATGACCAGCGCCGCCAGCGGACGCGCGGGTCCCAACGGCTCGGCATCACGAATGGTGTGTATGATCTCATGCCCACACTTGGCTACCAGCATCTGCTGCAAGGCATGGGCACTGCCAAAGCGCGTATCGGTCTCCCACACGCGCTCGCTGACAATGGGCAGCACGTCGTAGCCGCGCTCCAGCAGCGCATCCAGTTGGGCAAGTGCCTGCGCGTGCGTGCAATAGGAACCGCACATGGCAAAGCCTATGGTTTGTCGGATCTCGTTCATACCTTGCCCTCCTCAAGTATTGCGTCCAGCACAAAGGCGGCGATCCGCTGTCCTGCCGCGCGCGGCGCGTATTTGCCGGGCAAGCCCTGCCCGTTGATCATCTGCAGCCCCAAGGCCTCGGCTGCTGCGCGGTCAAAGCCGCCCGGTGCGCTGGCAAGCTCTAAAAGCAGCGAGTCCCGGCTTACAAGCGCGAGCAGCCCGGGGTCAAACAGCACGCAAGGCGCGGTGTTGCAGATCATGTCGTGCCGTGCCGCGCTCGCGGGCAACCGGTCGCCAAATTGCACGGTGCATGCCCCCATGGCGCGCGCACGTGAAAGCGCCTCGGCACGCCTTGCGTACACCGTTACGCGTGCGCCCACGGCAAGCAGCAAGGGGCACAGGCACTGGGCAATGCGCCCCATGCCGATCACGCCCACGTCCGCGCCCAGCAGTTCGCCCTTGGTGCTGCTGCCCAAAAGCACCAGCGCCCCCTCGGCGGTCAGGCGCGCGTTGTCGAACAGGAACGCCTCGTTTTGTAAGTAATCCAAGCCGCCCGACCCTGCAGGCAAGCCACCGCCCACCACCAGGCTGCCCTGCTCTGCGGCTTGCGCGATCTCTTCGGGCGTGATGCGCGCGACCCTGTGCCCTGCCGCCTCCAGCGCGCGTGCGGCGTATTCCATGCGGGCGTCGCCGCCCACCAAGCAGATCTGTCTCATGTTTGTCCTCCTTTACTCTGCGTCACTCTCATAATATGCAAGAATGCCGCGGCAAAGTGCAAGCGCGAGCTGCTGACGGTACGCGGCATCCTCCAGCGCGCGGCACTCGGCGGGATTGGACAAAAAGCCGCACTCCACCAGCACGGCGGGCTGCTGCAGATGATACAGCAAATAGATATTACTGCCCGCCGCCTTGCTTTGCCTGTGGTTATCGGGCTGCAGCATGCTCACCACCTCACCGCGCAAGCATTCGGCAAGCACGGCGCTTGTTTCATGATTGGGGCTATACCAGATCTGCAAGCCGTGGTACACGCTCTGCGAAAAGGTATTGGCGTGCAGGCTGACAAAAAGCGCCTCGGGGTGCGCGTCCCCAATCGCCTGCCGCGCCGCCAGATCCAGCGCCTTTTTTCGTCCCTCAAAGTCCACGCCGCGATCGTAGAGCAGCACGTCCTCGGTGCGGGTCATGATGACGCGCACGCCCTGCGCCTCCAAAAGCGCGCAGAGCCGCATGGCAAGGTCGAGGTTGAGCTCCTTTTCCACAAGCCCGGTCACGCCCACAGCACCTCCGTCCTCGCCGCCGTGCCCTGCGTCAATGATGACCGTGCGTGGCGGTCCTTTGGGCTGCTCGGGCGCGCTTTCCTGGCTCTCGGGCTGCCCGCTTTCGCCGGGCAGACTCCCCCCGGCAAGCCAAAACAGCCCCACCGCCAAAAAGCAGATCACAACCGAAACACACAAAAACACCAGCGGAAACAACACGCGTTGCTTGATCATACATACCTCCCCAGGGCAAAGGTTATCAATAGTATGTATGCAAGCGGGCATGCATTCATGCAAAAAAATCCCGCTGTCGGTTATCTCCGACAGCGGGATTTTCTATAGTGTCTTCTGATTAGACGTTTTCCAGGTAGTTAACCACATCGCCAACGGTAACAAACTTGTGAATGTCCTCGTCGTCGATTTCGATGTCGAACTTCTCCTCGCAAAGCATTACCAGGTCAGCAAGCTCGATGGAGTTAATGCCCAGGTCCTTGATCAGCTCTGCATCCATGGTGATGTCTGCCTCATCAATCTGCAGCTCATCCACGAACAGGTTCTTCAGTTTCTCAAACATAGAATTTTCCTCCGCATATTTTTGCATAATTTGCATAATTTGCATAGCACATGGCATATTATAAATGATTTTTCCGGATTTGTCAAGTTATATTTTGAAATTCATGTTTTTGCATTGACTTTATTAGCGTTTTGGGGTAGAATTAAGGTGAAATTTACCGAAAAAAGAGGGGTGTAGCATGCAAATACTCAAAAACAGACCGCTATTCTGCATATGCCTGCTCTATATCATATGCGCATTTTGTGCATATTTTACCTCGCCTGCGGTAAAAATTGTGCTGCTTTGCGTGTGCGGCTGCTCCCTGCTTCTCTGCCTTTCCCTGTTTCTTTTGCGCAAGATCCGCCATCGCACAGCATGGCTTGCCACAGCGCTTAGCCTTTGTGCCGCCCTGGCAATCGGCAGCTCACTGCTCGCCTTTGGGGCTGCACAGCAGAAATACCAGGACATCGCGGCGCGTCAGACGTGCGAGGTGGAGGCAACCGTGCTGGAGCGGCAGTCGTCCGATACCATGAGCATCTACCGCGTGCGCGTGTACAAAATCGACGGCGAGAAGCATCGATTTGACGCCACGCTGGTGTGCGATTTCAACTCCTATTTGCAGGTGGGTGACACCTTTGAAGCAAGCGTTGCTCCCTCTACGCTGCAAGAGGCTGCTTCCCCTTATTACGATACAAGCTACGCCTTGGCAGACGGCTTGCGCATGCAGCTGGATTGCAAGGAGGAGCAGCAGATCACGCACGCCGCGCAAAGCGAGAGCCGCTTACCCGTCATTGCGCTGCACCGCGCCAACAATGCTTTGTGCCGCGCGCTGCTGGACGTGTGCGGCAAGGAGAGCGGCGGACTGGTTTGCGCTTTGCTGCTTGGTAACCGCGGCTACCTGCAGGGTACGCTTGCGCGTGATTTTGAGCGCGCGGGCGCTTCGCATATGCTGGCGCTTTCGGGCTTGCACGTCTCGATCTTAATGGGTGCTGTCGGCTTTTTGCTTGCCAAGCTGCACCTGCACCGCAAGGTACGCGCGGTGCTGCTCTCGCTCTCTGCCATCTCTTACTTACTTCTGACCGGCGTGTCGATCTCCGCAACGCGTGCGGTGGTCATGGTGTGCGTGCTGCAGCTGTCCTACCTGCTCGCCGCCGATAACGATACGCTGACTACGCTGGGACTTGTGGGCGCGGGCATTTTACTGCTCGACCCTTACTCGGTCGCAGACACCGGCTTTATCCTCTCCTTCCTTGCCACCTTCGGTATTGTGGTGCTGGTTCCGCCCCTGCATGAGTTTCTGCAAGCACGCAAGGAGCTGCTTTGCAAGCCGCCGCACCAAAAAGCCAAAAAGCGCTTTCTTGGCGTGGCAGCCGCCGTTGTGGAGACGCTGCTGATCGGCGGTATTGCCTGCTTTGCCATCTTTGTGCCCTCCTGCTTTTTGCTGGGCAGTATGTCCTTGTTCTCCCCCGTGCCCCCCCTTTTGCTCTCCCCCGTTATCGCCCTGCTTTTGGTGCTGGGTGCCGTTACGCTGCTGCTTTGCCCCATGCCCCCGCTGGCAAACTTTTTTGCCACGCTGATCCGCCTGATCTATATCCTGTGCATGCCTTACGTACAAGCCATCTCCGCCGTGGACGGTGCGCTGCTGCCGCTGACGCATGAGGCGGTGCAGATGCTGGGCGTGATCTGCTGCTGCGCGATGCTGCTTTTGCTGGTGCTGCCGCTTGAGCGCAAATGGCTGCTCTCGCTGCCTCCCATTCTGCTGGCGCTGGGGCTTTGCATCTTTTTCCCCGTTTATCACGCGCTGCAGCCGCGCACGCTGCGTGCGGCGTACACGCATCCATCGTCCATTTCCGAAACGCTGGTCAGCGCACAGGACTACCGCGCCTACGTCTGCGATCTTTCCTCGGGCACAGGCACGGCAATGCGCGCTGCCATGCATGCCGCGCAAAGCCTGCACACCACCGAGATCGGCGCAGTCTTGCTGACCGATTATCACACGCAGCAGGGCGCGATGCTGACCGACCTGTTCTGCCGTTACAAAACAGACGCGCTATACCTGCCCGTCACGACCGACCAAAACGACCTGACCATGCAAAAGCACCTTTGCGCCATTGCCCGGAGCTACGGCGTGCAGGTGGTATGGTACGAATACGGCAAAGGCGTTGCGTGGCAGGACGGTACAACGCTGACCGTGCACCGCACCGATCTTCCGCGCTCCGACCAGCCCGTGCTGATCGTCACTCTGCAAAAAGCGGATGCGCAGATTGCGCTGCTGGGTGCTGCCGCACAGCATACCGCACTTGCCACCAAAGCCGAACAAGCCTTGGCTGATGCCGATGCGGTGATCATTCCCGAGCGCGGCCCCAAGCCAAAGCTCCCCTACTCGCTCTCTGCCGCAAACGGCGCGGACGTGACCTTTGCCACGCGTGCGCTGGCGTCCTATTGTGATCCCACATCTCTTAGCGGCGTGCGCAGCATGACCGTTTGCCCCGAAATTGCGTATTTTACTCTTGCAACGGGGCAAGAAAAGTGATATAATAGACCTATCAAACGAAAGGTAACAAACCATGAAAGGCTTAAAAACCGTTTACATATGCGAAGAGTGCTCCTATCGCTCCCCCAAGTGGATGGGCAAATGCCCCTCTTGCGGTGCTTGGAACACCTTTATTGAGGATGTGATCGACACCTCCTCGGGCGCGGAGGAAACCGCGCAAAAGCGCAACGCTGCGCTCTCCATGGGTGGTGATCGCCATGCCATGCGCTTTGATCAGCTTTCCCTGCCCAACCACATCCGTTACGGAACAGGGCTTGACGAGCTGGACCGCGTGCTGGGCGGCGGCTTGGTGGTGGGCGAGGTGGTGCTGCTTTCGGGCGAGCCCGGCATCGGTAAATCCACGCTGCTTTTGCAGATCTCACAAGCACTCGGACAGAACAAAAAGGTGCTGTACGTGTCGGGCGAGGAATCGGGCGGTCAGCTCAAGCTGCGCGCCGACCGTCTTGGCGTGCAGTGCGAAAACCTCTACGTACTGACCGAAACCAATATTGAAAGCATTTTGCGCGAGGCGGACAAGCTCTCACCCGATATTCTGATCGTGGACTCGATCCAGACCGTATGGTCGGAAAAGATCGGCTCTGCCCCCGGCAGCGTGGCGCAGGTGCGCGAGAATGCCATGGCGTTTATCGGCAAGGCAAAGGGTCAGGGCGTTGCCGTGTTCCTGGTCGGTCACGTCAACAAGGAAGGCAGTATTGCAGGCCCCAAGATCTTGGAGCACATGGTGGATGCCGTGCTTTGCTTTGAGGGCGAAAAGCAGCAATCCTACCGCATTATCCGCGCCACCAAAAACCGCTACGGCTCGACCAATGAAATCGGTGTCTTTGAGATGACCGACAAGGGACTTGAAGAGGTCACCAATCCCTCCGAAATGCTGCTCGCAGGTCGCCCCAAAAACATTTCGGGCAACTGCGCCGTTTGTACCATTGAGGGCACACGTCCCATCATTGCCGAAATTCAAGCACTTGTTACCCCCACCGCGTTTCCTGCTCCGCGCCGCACCACAAACGGCATAGATTACAACCGTATGTGCTTAATTATAGCGGTTTTGGAGAAGAGACTTGGCCTCAAATTCTATCAAAACGACGTTTATCTCAACGTCATCGGGGGCTTGCACCTGGACGAGCCCGCCTCGGATCTCTCCGTGGCTATGGCGCTGATCTCCTCCCTGACCGACCGCATCATCCCCGACGACCTGATCGCCGTGGGCGAGCTGGGCCTGGCGGGCGAATGTCGCGCGGTATCAAATCTGGAGCTGCGTGTCAAGGAGGCCGCCCGACTTGGCTTCCGCCGTGCCATCGTACCCTTTCGCAACGTCGAAAAGCGCCCCATCGTGTGCGAGGGCATCGAGCTCATC
>JAZRQR010000042.1:0-1118 GCA_045650025.1 Eubacteriales bacterium | reverse complement strand
TGCAGCGAATTGATGACCGCAAAATGCCCGTACATCGGGCAACTCAGTCGCAGTCGGGCGTTTGCGGAAACCAGCTTATATTGCACGCCAGAGGCGGTCATTGCCACCTCTTCGGCGCAAAAATCTGCATTTTTGTGTCTTGCCGAGCAGGTCAGCGCCTCGCAGGGGCTTTGTGCCCGCAATGACGCCACGTGCTCATCATCCGCGTTGAGCAGCACGCGATCACACTTTGCCAGCAGCTTTTTCTTGGCTGCAAAATAGTCCTCCATGCTGCCGTGGAAGTCCAGATGATCTCTTGTCAGGTTGGTAAAAATACCAAGCGTACAATGCAAAGGAGCGCACCGCTCTTGCGCAAGCGCATGCGAGGTGATCTCCATGACCACGATCTTTGTCCCCTGCTCTGCAAAGGCTGCCAGCATGGGATACAGCTGCTCGGGGTCGGGCGTGGTCATATTGGCATTGCCCGAGGTATCAAGCTGCACCTCGCCCGCAGGTCCTTCACATCTGACCGTGCCGATCAGCGCACAAGGGATCTGCGCATATTTGCGCAGTCCGTACAGCAGCCACCCCACCGAGGTCTTGCCATTGCTACCCGTAATGCCCACAAATTGCATCTTTTCGGACGGCTTGCCGTACCATGCATCCAGCAGATATGACACCGCCGCGCGCGTATTTTCCGCGCGTACGGTGCACAATCCTTGGGGGATGTCCCCCGCAAAATCCCGATCGATCACCGCCGCGCACGCACCGCGCGCCGCCGCATCGGTCAGGTAGTCGTGTCCGTCTGCACGTGTGCCGCGCAGACAGACGAATAATTGTCCCTTTGTCAATTTCCCCGAATCGGTACAAATACCGCTCACGGGAAGGTCGGCAGCATTTGCAGGGCAACTCAGCCCCGCCGCGCTGCATAGATCAGAAAGAATCATGAAAGCCTCCGAAGAATAGTTTGCTTTGGCTCTCCGTTCTTTTATGATTCCTTGCTTTTAGTTTCCTGCTTGGGGCAGATCGGGATTTTCCACGTCATCCGCCACGCTCTCGTCACGGAAGTAGACTGTAATGGTCGTACCGATCTCCACCATTGTGCCGGGCTCGATCGACTGCGCGTACGCGGTTGCCGC
>JAZRQR010000041.1:0-11897 GCA_045650025.1 Eubacteriales bacterium | reverse complement strand
GTATTTATGGTATAATAAACTCGAAGATAAATAAGAATTCACTTAGCAAAAAACTCAAAGTCTTTGAGTTGGTGAACAATTTCAGCAAATAAAGTCGAGAAAATCTTTTTTGTATTTTGCTACAATATCAGCGTAAGGAGGTGAACAGAAATGGGTGAGCATATAGAAGCGGTTCAAAGAATGCAGGATTACATCAAGGCAAATCTTGATAACAATATCACCACGGCCGATCTTGCGAGTGTATCAAGGTATTCTCCGTGGTACTCATACAGGCTTTTTGTGGATCTTTTGCACATGACACCTGCTGTATATATCAGGCGTCTTAGATTGTCCAAATCCGCACTCCGATTGCGAGATGAAAAAGTCAAAATCATTGACGTTGCATTGGATTCCGGCTTTGAGAGCGTGGACGGTTATCAGAGAGCATTTTATAAAGAGTTTGGGTGCAATCCGTATGAGTATTCTATACGCCCGACTCCAATCTATCTGTTCAAGCCTTACGGTATCAAGTACGCAAACAGAAAGGAAAGCAAGGATATGAGCGAAGTTAAAAGTGTTTTTGTACAAGTAATCGAGAAACCCGAAAGAAAGGTTATTATCAAGCGTGGTAAGGAAGCAACGGAATACTTTAAGTATTGTGAAGAAGTTGGTTGCGACGTATGGGGACTGCTTTGTAGTATGAAATCAATCAGCGGTGAACCCGTATGCCTATGGCTCCCGAAAAAACACATCATCGCAGGAACATCTGAATACGTGCAGGGTGTAGAGGTAGCAGCAGATTATTCGGGCGAAATCCCCGAAGGATTCGATATTATCGAATTGCCTAAATGCAAATATATTATGTTCCAAGGCGAGCCTTTTGAAGAAGAAAACTTTGGTGAAGCAATTGGGCAGGTATGGGATGCAATCAAAAAATACAATCCCGAGGTTATAGGATATGAGTGGGATGATAGCAATCCCCGTATTCAACTTGAGCCTATCGGAGCAAGAGGCTATATCGAATTGCATCCGATAAAAGACATCTGACAAATTCCAATTTGTTGAATAGAATAACAACCCCGACAGACCGTAAAAAATCTGTCGGGGTTAATCTTTGCTTTCTGCGTATCAAATTTTGCTTACTCGTAGGGGAGACCTGCGGTCTCCCGCGGGCGAACGAATTTCGGCTTTGCCGAAATATTTCGCCCCTACAACGTCCGTTGGGATTATAAAAATCAAACCCGGAACGGAGCTCGAAGGGGCGACCATTGTCGTCCGCGATTACTGATATTTTTGTAAAAACCTATTGACAAGCGTCCATGCGCATGCTATAATACAGACAGAACAGATAATACAGATAATACAGATAGAAAGGGGAGAGCGGCGTTGAAATTCAATTTTACGGGCAATCAGGATATTTATTTAGAGATTGCCGAGCGGTACAAGGACTACATTCGCCAGGGCATTATCCGAAATGGCGAAAAGCTGCCCTCGGTCAGAGTTGCGGCGGGCGAGCTTTCGGTCAATCCCAACACGGTTGCCAAGGCGTATGCTAAGCTGGAGCAGGACGGCTATATCACGTCCTTGCCCAAAAAAGGCGTTTACGTGACCTATGAGGGCGAAGAACCCAAACCCAAGCAGCCCGATCCCGATTTTGTGCTGATCTGTGCGATGCGCGATCGCGGCGTGGATAAACAAACCATCTTATCTTGGATAGAGGAGGCGTACGGCAGCGATGATTGAAGTTAAGAATTTGAGCCACAGCATTGGCAATAAACAGATTTTGCAAAACGTCAGCCTGACGTTAGAGGAGGGCAGCGTAATGGGCTTGGTCGGCATTAACGGTGCCGGAAAGACCACGCTTCTGCGCTTGATCTCGGGTGTATTTGCAGTTGAACAGGGCGCTATTTTGATCGACGGCATTCCCGTGAATCGGGAAGAGTCGCGCGAATCGCTCTTTTTCCTGCCCGATGATCCTTATTTTACCATTGATACCACGGGGGAAAAGCTGTACAGTATGTATAAGGTCTTTTATCCCGAGATCGACCGCGCGGTGTTTGACCGCTTTATGGCAAATTTTTCGCTCAATCCCAAAAAGCCCATCCGTAATTTTTCTAAAGGTATGCGCCGCCAGCTGTATATTTCGCTCGCCTTGGCGGTCAAGCCAAAGTATTTGCTGCTGGACGAGGCGTTTGACGGTCTTGATCCGCTCTCGCGTCTGGCGTTTAAGCGTGCGCTGAATGAGTTTGTGGAGGAGTACGGCACCTCGGTGCTGATCTCCAGCCACTCCTTGCGCGAGCTGGAGGACTTTTGCGATTCCTACGTGCTCATCGACAACAAAACCGTTTCCAGCTCGGGCGATATTGCCGAAAAGGTCAACCGCTTCTGCAAATTTCAGCTTGCCTTTTACGAGGAGATCCACGAAGGGCTGTTTGTAAATCTGCCCGTGACCTCCATTGAGATCAGCGGCAGATTTGCGCGCATCGTGCTACAGGGCAATGCGGCAGAGCTGCTGCCCAAGCTCCAAGCCTTGAATCCCGCCGTAGTTGAGGAAATGCGTATGGACTTTGAGGAGGTCTTTATTCACGAGGTAGAGAAAAGGGGGTATGTAAAATGAAAACCTTTTACAGATTTTTGTGCTACAGACTCAAAAACAGCGTGATGAAGATGGTGATCCTTGCGGTTATGTGCGTGCTGATCGACTTGATCGTGCTGCCCGAATGTATAGTTGCCTATACGCCCGAGTACAATCAAAGCGGGCTGTATATGCTTGCCACCCTCTTGTGTATTCTTGCAAGCCTGATCCCCATCTTAGAGCTTTCGGGGCTGAAAAACCGTAGAAATTTGGACACGCTGTATTTCTTTCCCATAGGACGCAAAAAAATGGCGCTTGCCTACTTTGCAAGCGGATTTTTGCAGGTGGTTGCCATCTATACAGTGATGTTTTTGATGCACTTTTCGTATCTGTTGCTCAATACCGATTGCTTTGCACTTGGGTATATGATCCCGTATTACTTCCTATCGTTGGTGTTTGCTTTTGTCATCTATTCGGTGTATGCGTTTATTTTCATGCAAGCCAATACGGTGGCAGACGGCATTGTGATGTGCGTGATGTGGATCTTCCTTGTGTGGGCTGTAGGCGGCACTTGGCACGTTTTGCAAAACAGCAACGGGTCGGCAATTTGGGCAAATTGGGGGATCTTGTATACGCCGATGAACAATCTCACGGTGGTATATCAAGACCTGGTGGAAATCAACCGAACCAGTTATTGGGATAAAAACGTGGCAGTGATTATGGACTATGCCCATCTGTTTGTGGTTTGGGGCGTAGCAGGCGTTGCCGCAGCCGCCGGATATGTGGCAACCTTTGTAAACAAAGGGGCAGAGCAGGCGGGAGAAATCTCAAGCTCCTGGTTTGGCTACAAAATGCTGCTTCCCATTTACGGCTATTGCTTTTTGTGTCTATTTCGGAATACGTATAATGATTTCCCTTTGATCCCAATTTTGATTTACGCCGTGCTGATGGTATCAGGTTATATCATTTACCGCAGAGGCTTTAAATTGAAGATGACAGATATTCTCTCAATTGCAGGCGGTATTGTTCCGATCCTGTTTGTGACGGGACCAAAGTGATCGGGAGCCTGCGGGAGGATATGAGAAGTCTGTATAGACAGAGAAGGATGAAAGGAGGAATTTCCATGAAAAAAACGCTATGGCTGCTATTGTTAGCTGTATTGATCACGGTTTTTGGAACCGTTTGCATGTCTTCTTGCTCTGAGCATTATGTGGAATACCGATATAGAGATTACTCATACGTTGTTGAAAACGAACAAGTCATCATTACCGAATACACCGGAAGTGAAACAGACCTGATCATCCCCGCAAGCATTGACGATATGCCTGTTGTGACCATCTACTGCGGTGCGTTTCTGCACTGCGACAGTATCAAATCGGTTGTCATTCCCGACAGCGTGGTGAGAATTGACGGCTTGGCATTTGACCAATGTGGAAACTTAGAGCAGGTCACTTTAGGATCCGGTGTGCAGGAAATTGATTTTTCGGCCTTTGCGTATTGCAAAAAAATAGCTTACAACGAATATGAAAACGGCTGCTATCTGGGCAATGAACAAAACCCGTATTTGGCATTGGTACGCGCCAAGCACAATGGAATTGAGAGCCTGACCATTCACCCCGATACGCGCATCATTTGCGGCAACGCTCTGGAGGGGTGTACCTTGCTTAGCGAGCTGACCATTCCGCAAGGTGTGACCTATATCGGCAGCTATGCAATGGAGCGAACCGCTCTGCAATCGATCTATATTCCCGAAACCGTTGTATCCATGGGATCGTATGTGTTTCGACAATGCCAATCGCTTTCGGAAATTGCGGTGTCCGATCAAAATCCCAGCTACAAATCCATAGACGGCAACCTGTTCTCGCGCGATGGACGCGACCTGCTTCAGTATGCAATCGGACACGAGCGCAGCTCCTACCACATACCGGAAGGCACGGTGGAGATTCACGCAGAGGCTTTTGCCTATGCCCCCAATCTGACCGAGGTTGTGTTTTCCGACAGCGTAGAGGTGATTGGACATATGGCATTTATCTGCTGTGAAAATTTGCAGAGCATTGACTTTGGAAATTCGCTGAAAACCATTGACGGTCAGGCGTTTGGCTTTTGCACATCCTTGACCGAGGTCACCATTCCCGATAGCGTACAGGAAATCTCTTACAGCGTCTTCAGCGACTGTGACAAGCTGGAGCGCGCGGTCATCGGCAGCGGCGTTGTGAGTTTAGGCGATAGTGTCTTTCGCAGCTGTGATGCCTTGAATGAGGTAGTCTTCCGTGATCCATCCGGCTGGCAGGTCAAAACAATGTATGCGCTTTGGTGGAATAAAATTGACGTGTCAGATCCGCAAAAAAATGCGGATTACCTGACGGGTGAATATTGTGACTATTATTGGAACCGAAAATAAGTAAATATGCAAAGAATAAAAAAGCAGAAGCCTTGATAGACTTCTGCTTTTGCTTTGCTTTTTTGCTAATTTCGCAGCCCCATGCAAGGGCTTTTTTGTTTTATTGTAAATCACTCAGAGGTGCGGAAAGCGTTGGCATCTGCTCCAGCTCATCGGAGACCGTAAAGACCGCCGAATGCGGCTGAATGCGCATGTGCATGTAGGTATAGACCTGCCCGCGATACAGGGCATACTTGACGTGGCGTGCACGCTTGCTCTTACCGGTGGTTGGATCGTAAAGCACCGGCTTGAACGCGCCGCGCAGATACACTACGTTGTCATAAAGCGTATCGGTGGTGTTATACAGCATGTGCGTGTGCTGTGTGCCGTTGACCTTGTGAAGATGACCCATCATGCCAACGCGGTGTACGCCCTCGGGCGTATCAATGTGGCGATATTCGGGCACGGGCAGGTTGAACACGCCGCCGTTTTCCAGTCGCTTCATGCCGGGCATGATCACGTCGTAGGGGAGCTTGAGCTCGTAAAGCAGGCGCATGATCTCGTGGCTTGCGGTCATAAACGTGCCGTCTGCCGCCGTGGCAGAGGGGTAGAGGAAGTAGGCGTGGCCGCCCTTTTCATTGGAGTTGACGCCCACGTTGCAAAGCAGGTTCTTGTCGCAGGCGCGGTCTCCGAACACGTGGCGCACCATGTCGCGTACCTCGCGGTCGTAATCGGTTGCAGCGTCCTCACCGTCGTGGCGCAAAAGGGTCTGCTCAAATTCGGGCAGGAACTCAAATGCGCGCTCGGGCAGCGTGCCGGTGGCAATGACAATGCCGCCCTGATCGTAAAACTCTGCCACTCTGCGCATGTTGTCCAGGCGGATCATGGAGTTGGCGGGCAGAATGAGAATGCGGAAGCCGTTGGAGCCCTTGACGTTTTCAAAGAACAGCTGACCGTCGCGCACGGTGCAATGCTTTTCCAGCGTGTTGGGGTGCAGCATGGTCAGATTGATGCCCGCGTAATGCGCAAGGCTGTTTGCCAGCGTCATATAGTCGCAGTTAAAGGGCGTAACGGGATATTCGTACTCCAAGGCAGGCTGCTCGTACAGAAGGGTCTTGGTATGCAGCGTATAGATGGGGTAGAGCATCGCTACGTCACAAACCGGGAAACCATGCTTGAGCAGATACAAGCTGCGGTGCACGGGATCCATCATTTTTTTGCTGATATCCACCACCTCGGGGTGCATGATCATGGCGTTTGCGCCGTTTCCCAGCGCGGCAATGGTCTCTTTTTTTGCCAATTCTTCGGGATAAGCACGGTTCATTCCCGCAAATATCTCGCAAAATACGCGCTCCTGCCCGCTGTCCGCAGCAGCAGAAGCAGCCAAAAACAGGGAATTGAGTCCATATAGATATGCGTGGTCCATGCGCCCCACCGCGCAATAGCGTTGGTTGGCAAGCGCGTCTCCCGTAATCCAGGAGCAGGCAGGCGTTTTGGGCTCTGCTTGAATGATAATGGGCGTCAGATTTTGCGCAATGGCAAAATCGCGCAAAGCGCGCGCGATCCCACCCTCCAAAAGCTCAGCACGGCATTGCATGAACATGGCGCGAATGTGCTCGGTGCCGCCGCCCAGGTTGTGGAACAATACGGGATAGTATTTGCTGGGGTCAATGCCGTATTTTTCTTTGAAAATGCGGTTGAAATCCTTGGACCAGTTACGGCGGTTGGGCGAGTCAAAGCACATATTGTGGTAGTAGACCGCGGCAATCGCCGTATTCTGCACGCCGCCGCACAGCACGTACAGGCGGTCGAGATACGAGAGAAACGCGGTACGCGAAAGGCGATTGTGCGTGGGCTGCTTGGTGCCGTCCTGCTCGGTATCGGTGCAGATATACTGCTCAATGACCCAGTTACCATCGGGCACGTCAAATTCCAGCACGCCGTCCTTGACGTAGGGGCGCAGGTCAATGATCTGGTTGTATTCCTCGTCCAGCGCGATCAGGGAAAGCGTGGGCTTATCGTAAAGCTTAAGAGTCATGTGCTCGCGCTGCTCGGCATAAAAGACGCGGCGAGAGAGCACCTCGGTGCGCTCCTCGGGATCGCACAAGGCGCGCTCAATGGGACGCTGCGGGTGCAACGCCAGCTTGATGCCTGCTTCCAGTGCCGCGCTGCTGAGTACCGCAAACCACTTGGCGTAACGCTCGGCAAAATCGTCGGTATAGGTCAGCTTGGTGGTCAGCGAGGGAATGAGCAGGGTAAAGCCGCGGCGCACCAAGGGCGCCATTTTCTTTTGCGCTTCCGCAACGGTAATTTCTAAGGGAAAACGGACGTGTGCGTACAATGCCTTGCTGCGGTAATTATAATGAAAAGCCAATTTGGTGGCTTTGAGATCGCGGCTGTTTCGCATATGACGTTCCTCCTTATCTCGGTAATTTTTCTCATTATACCACATTTTTGCGGATTTGTTAAGTCCTGTGCACGAAAAAAGCGAAAATATTTTGCGTGACGATTGAAAAAATGCCCCAAATGTGCTACAATAAGAAAAACGCACAAAAAAGGACGGATGGCATGAAAAAGGTATTGATCACGGGCGGCTCGGGCGGCATTGGTGCAGGCTTGGTACGCGCATTTTGCAAAAATGGCGATAAGGTCGTCTTTACGTATCATAAAAATTTGGAGGCTGCTACGCAGCTGGCAAATCAAACGGGCGCAACACCGCTTTGCCTGGATGCGGGCAACAGCGAGAACGTGAATTTGATCGTGGAATCTGCTGCGGACATTCTGGGGGGCATTGACGTGCTGGTGCACGCGGCAGGCATTTCCTGCATCAAGCTCTTTGACATGACCACCGATGCGGATTGGGATGCGCTTGTGCGCACCAATCTGTCCTCAACCTTTTACGTGTGCCGCGCACTTTGCAAGATCATGCTGCGTCAGCACAGCGGCAGAATGATCTTGATCGGCTCGATGTGGGGCAAGGTCGGTGCCTCCTGTGAGGTGGCGTACAGCGCAACCAAAGCAGGTGTGCGCGGCATGACCCAAGCACTTGCAAAAGAGCTGGGACCCTCGGGCATTACGGTCAATTGCATTGAGCCCGGCGTCATCGATACCCCCATGAACGCTTGCTTTGATGCCGAAACCAAGGCAGAGTTGGCGGCAGAAACCCCGGTTGGCAGATTGGGCACGCCTGAGGACGTCGCCGCGCTTGCGCTGTTTCTTTCGTCGGATGCCGCGTCCTTTATCACGGGGCAGTGCATCGGCACGGACGGCGGCTTTGCCATTTGACGGAGAAAGCGCATGATTACTTTGCAAAATCCGCTCAATGGTGCAACGGTTTGCTTGCAGACCAAGGCGCAGGCGCAGTTTTATCGGGATGAGTGCCGTCGCGCGCAAATGGACGGCGCGTTGACCTATTCCTGGGATGCCTTGGTCAAGCAGGGAGAGGATCGCTCCTTTCCGGCACCCGTCGCATTCGCTTGGGAAGAGCATGACGCCGAGAAATTGGGTGCAAGCTTTTTTTTGCTGGTATCCGAAAACGAGGATATGACGCAGCCGTGGGTGTATATCACGAGTGAAACTGCGTATGAGATCTACAATTTAAAGGTTGGCACGCAGTACTATTGGTGCGTGCAGAAAAACGGTAGCCGCAGCGCTGTACACAGCTTTTATACGTCTGCCACAATGCCGAGATGCCTCAAGATCGACGGCATTTCCAACGTGCGCGACATGGGTGGTTATGTCGTACAAGGCGGCAGGATCCGTCAGGGACTTGTATACCGAGGCGGGGAATTTGAGCTGCACATGCACCTTGGAGAGGACGGTGCGCGTGAGCTTGTCCGTCTTGGCATCCGCACCGAGCTGGATATGCGCGGTGAAGCCGTTGGCAAGGTGGATTTCACCACCGCAGAGGCGGTTGGCATCAAGCGCGTTTTGATTCCCAACGCACCGTACTCGGCGGTATTCGATCCCGGATTAGCCCAAAATGCACAAGGATTTTTCAAGGTGTTCGTCACCCCGGAAAGCTATCCCATCTACTATCATTGCTGGGGCGGTGCGGACAGAACGGGCACGTTTGCATTTATTCTTGGCGCCTATCTCGGCATGAAGCTTGAGGATCTGATCGACGAATACGAGTTCACCTCGCTTTCCATCTGGGGCATTCGCACGAGAAATTACGGCGAATTCCGTGATTTTTTGCAGCGGTTTATGGCACTTCCCGGCGAAACCTTGCAAAAAAAGGCTACAAGCTATCTGAAAGAATACGCAGGGCTTTGTGACGCAGAGCTGGCAACCATCAAGGAAATCATGGTGGAAACCGAATAAAAGAAGGACGAACGCCGCGGCGTTCGTCCTGTTTTTTATTTGTTGAACTCGTCAATGGGCTTGTAGGTCATCATAGGTGCGCTCTCGGGAACGGCGTAACCGATCTTGGCGGGCTTTGCCCAGTAGACCGCGTTGGTGATGATCTTTTGCACGTACTCGTTATGGTAAGAGGGGCAGGACTCATGACCGGGCTGGAAGTAGAACACCTTGCCCGCGCCGCGCGTGTAGCAAAGACCGCTGCGGAAAATAAAGCCGTCCTCAAACCAAGAGCCGAATACCAGTGCTTCGGGCTGCGGAACGTAGAAGGGCTCGCAGTAAAGCTCCTCGGTCTCTAAGGTGAAGTGATCGGGAATGCCGGCTGCAATGGGGTGAGAGGGGAGCAGATTCCACACAATCTCCTTTTGATCGCGACCCCAGGAGAGGTTACCGTTGGTGCCAACCACCTGGCGGAACACCTTGGAGTGGTGACCCGAGTGCAGCACGATCAAGCCCATGCCCTTGGTGTAAACGCGGTGGCGGATCTTTTCAACCAGCGCGTCGGGTACTTCGTGGTGCGCCATGTGGCCCCACCAGATCAGCACATCAGTGTTGTCCAGCACCTCGTCGGGCAGCCCGTTTTCGGGATCGTCCAGGGCAGACAGCGTGACCTCAATATCGTCCTGGATTTCCAGGAACTGCTTGATCAGACCGTGAATGCCATCGGGATAGATCGACTTAACGTATTCATTGCTTCTTTCGTGGCGGAACTCGTTCCATGCCGTAACTCTGATTTTAGCCATTGCTCATTCTCCTTATATGTGTGAAATTTAGATTTCGATCTGTAAGCCGTCGTATGCGGGGGTCACGCCCATGGGCGCAAGGAACTTGACAAGAGATTCGTGATCTGTGTGCAGCGTCATCGCCATGTGCGAAACGTAATACTTGACGTCGGGGGCAAAGCGATTGTATTTGCGGAACATTTTGAGCATGATGTCCAGCATTTCGGGAGTGTTGTGCTCAAAAATGCGCCAGTCGTAGGTGGCGATCTCGCCGCAGGTCAGCTCCAGCACCAGCGTGTTGATGGGCTTATCGCGCATAAAATTCCATGTCTCGGTGGGCAGCCATGCGCTGTCGCAGCCGTAGAACAGTATGCGTCCGTCACGCTCGATCAGATAGGTGCGCGTGATCTCACCCGGCGTTGCAAAATGGTTGGAGCGCAAGGGGGTGACCTGATAGCCGCCAATGTCGTAGGTCTTTCCGATCTCGGTGGAGCGGAAATGAATACCGAACACGCCCTCGTTGCCCAGCTTTTCTCCCAGCACCTTCATGCACTCGGGGGAGCACCAGATGGTGCAATCGCGGTCGCGGCAAAGGCGCACAACGGTTTCGGGGCAGAAGTGGTCATCGTGCGAGTGGGTGACGATGATGTTCTTGACACCGTCAAGCAGGTCGGGCGTACCGTTCTTTTCTGCAAAATGGAAAACGTGAGGACCCGGATCGATCAGCAGCGCGTCATCCACCAAAGCCGAGGAATAACGGCGGAAAAAGGGCATTGCGTCATATGTGGCGATGTTCCAATCGGCAGCACCCGTGCCCAGAAAAGTCAGCTTCATAGTTGCCTCCTTGATACTTGTTATGTGCTTATTATACAACAAAGCAACGCAAATTGCAAGTCCTTTGGGCATATTTGCGAAAGAAATAAAATATCCCCTCTTGCGTCGCAAGAGGGGATATTTTAACAAAGACCGGAACACAGGGAGAGTTTTTCACGTTAAACGTCCCCTGTTACGCGCTAATCCAAATGCTTCCGTATTTTTCTTGATCGTATCTCTAAAGAACGCCTCTCGAACATCTTGGGACATATTGATTATTTCTTCCCATTGGCTGTGGCTTTCATTAAAGAAATACGGGTAATGACTCGCTTCGGCAACAAGAAGATCATAATATTTTCGCGCACTCTCCATATCGCCCATATAACACGCAGTATACATTTGCAGTTCCTTGACAAACTGTGGTCGCGTCATAAAATAGTTTGGTGCAAAAAAATTCTCTTGGCTGATCAGCCGCCACAACTTTTCGGGAGAATTGATAGATTCGTAAAAAGGGAAGATCGTAGTATCCAGACATTCTTTTACCTTTTCGCTCCATGGCGCGAAAGCTTCATCACCATCCCACAAACTATACGACGAAACCCCATGCTGATACGTTTCCAACCTATCCCCATAACCTATCGAAACATACTCTTTAGGGAGATACAAAGGCCAGATGTAATATGTCGGGTAAACAATAATGCTGGGGCGTTCAAATAAGAAGCAGAACGCAATGTCATTTTCAATTTTATAAAACTGAGAAGTTCCTCTTTTTTTGTAGCCATGTTCTTTGAAAAACGGCCAAAATGACGGAACGATTTTTCTTTTATCCATAGTACACCTCATCTCGTTTTTCTGTGATATTACTGCTTACATTTCTATTATATCAGATATAGTTTTTTTTGTCAAGCACGTGTAGTACAGCGAAATGGGGATGAGTCATTCACTCAATGTCATTAAGTTAAGAAAAACCTACTGCAGGCAAGAAAGCGGAACGGATGCGCGCCGAAAAGCCGTCCCCTCGGGGGAAGGTGGGCTCCCGCAAGCTTGCGCAGTGGGAGGAAGGGGAATG
>JAZRQR010000040.1:0-1797 GCA_045650025.1 Eubacteriales bacterium | reverse complement strand
CGTGGTCGCGACAGTCCGGATGGGAAAGAATAAATACGCCCGAAGTGGGCGAATTGTCCTTTCCCCCCAGCTTCAAAAGGGGGATTTTTTATGAAAGAGAAAACCAAACTGAGCGCAAAGGATAAAATTTTGCGCATGGTCATGATCGCGCTGTTTTGCGCGCTGTCGTATGCGGTGATGTTTTTGTTCCGCATCAACGTGACCTTTTTGACCTTTGATATCAAGGATTGCATGATCACCATCGGCGGACTTTTGTTCGGCCCTTGGGCAGCGTTGACCATTTCTGCGGTGACGGCATTGCTCGAAACTATCACGGTGGGTGATACGGGCTTTTACGGATTGTTGATGGATTTTGTGTCCTCGGCGTCCTTTGCCGTAGTTGCATCGCTGATCTATCGCTACCGCCGCGACCTGTTTGGCGCGGTCATTGGTCTTGTATCTGCCATTTTCAGTATGACGGCTATCATGCTTTGCATGAATTTGCTGATCGTACCGCTGTACACCCCGGGAGTGGATACGGCAACCGTTGCCCAAATGCTCCCCACCTTAATTTTGCCTTTTAATCTGACCAAGGCGGTGCTCAATGCCGCACTTGTGCTGATATTGTATAAACCTGTTTCTGTCGCTCTGCGTTATGCGCGCGTCAAGCTGCCCGGACAAAGCATGAGCAGCACGCCGCACAAGAGCTCGTGGAAGACCAATCTGCTGATCACCATTGCGGGAGCTTTGCTGGTTACCGCATCGCTGATCTTGTTCTTTGTGCTGCTGGGCGGCAAGATGGATTGGTTCGTCAATCCCTTTGCGTCTTAAACGGGAAATATCCTTATGGAGTAAACTATGGAAGAAATCAAACAAGCGCTGATCGATTTTCTCATGAGCGGCGGCAAGGAGCTGGGCATTTTTCTGTGCTCCATGGTGCCGGTTATCGAGCTGAGAGGCGCAATACCGCTGGGCTGGTTTTTAGAGCCGCAAACGCCTTGGTGGCTGACCTACCTGCTGGCAGTTGCGGGTAATATGCTGCCCGTGCCCTTTATTCTGCTCATGATCCGTCAGGTGCTGACGTGGATGGAGAAAATGCCCATCAAATTCGTGCGTGCGTTTGCCGCATGGCTGCACCGCAAGGCGGAAAAGAATACCGATAAGATCCAGCGATACGGCTTTTGGGGGCTTTGCTTCTTTATCGCCATTCCGCTGCCCGTGACGGGTGCGTGGACAGGCCCGCTGGTCGCCGCCACCATTCACATGAAGTTCTGGCGCGCCATGCTCTCTGCGCTGCTTGGCGTGATGATCGCGGGTGTGATCGTCACCCTGATCTGCCTTGGCGTTTCAAGCGGTATTGAGTGGCTGAGCTTTTTGATCTGATAAAAAATAAATTGACATAAAAAAGAGGGAAAAGACATGAAAAAAGTACTGTTTACAAGCGAATCCGTAACCGAAGGACATCCCGATAAAATTTGTGACAAGATCTCGGACGCTGTGCTGGATAATATGCTGGCAGCAGACCCCATGGCACGTGTTGCGTGCGAGACCTTTGTAACCACCGGTCTTGTTTGCGTCATGGGTGAGATCACTACCTCTGCATACGTTGATATTCAGAGCATTGTCAGAGAAACCGTGCGCGAGATCGGCTACGACCGCGCAAAGTACGGCTTTGACTGCGACAGCTGCGCTGTGATCAACTCGATCCACGAGCAGAGCCCCGACATCGCAATGGGCGTTGACAAGTCGCTGGAGGCTAAGGCAGGCGTGGATACCGACGGCTTGGACACCGGTGCAGGTGACCAGGGTCTGATGTTC
>JAZRQR010000039.1:0-2647 GCA_045650025.1 Eubacteriales bacterium | reverse complement strand
GAGGTTTTACCCGTACCCGACATGCCCTGCATGACCAGGATATGGCTGACGCCAAGGTTGGAAACGAAACGGCGGATGTCCGCAATATCATAGTAAAGTCCCAAGTTTCCTGCCGCATACGCGCGGAAGCTTTCGCAAAAGCCCTCCAGCGTCAAGCTCGGGTCCTTTGCAGGGGCGGTGTACTTTTTCATGATCTGATCGGTCTTTGCCAGCATGAAAAAGCGACTTTCCCCTTCTGCTCGCTCGGGAGCAGAGCCTGCGCCCGTACCGCGTCCGCCCTCTGCGGGCTTGACGGGATCCTGCTTGCCATCCAGGCGCGCGCTGAGCTTTGCCCGGGGACTTGCCTGCACCTTTTGCATCTTTTTGGTCTTTCTGCCAACCGAAATGATCAGCGCCAGCAAAAGCACGGGCAACAGCAGCGCCATAAGCCCCAGCACCAGCACCGACTCGGACGGAATAAAGGCGTTATCCATAGGCAAGCCGCCGGTCGGGCCCGCCAGGAAAATGGCAAGCACGGTTGCAAGACCCACCAAAAGGATCAGCACCAGAAGCACGATATATTTGATTTTGGGATGTTTCTTTAACATATCCAACCTCACCTACCGACGCATTGTACGGTGCGCCACGCAGCACACTCAGCGATCGGTCTTCTTTTTCGACGACCAAAGGATGTCCTTACGGATGCGCTTTTTGGTCTTCTTCCAATTCTCTTCAAACATTTGCTCAAACCAAGCAAACTCGCGCTCCAGCTGCGCGATATATTCCTTGGACGTGGTATCCTCCACGGGAACCTCGCCCACGCGATGCTGCAACGCATGCACGCGCGCAAGCAGACCGTTGATCTGCTCGGCATCCCGCTCTCCCTGCTGCGCCAATTGCGCCAGCTCCTCGTCCTTTTGCGCAAGCCTTTGCTCGCAATCTGCCAGCAATGCCGCCTGCTTTTCTCCAAAGCGCTGCTCGCATTGCTCAAAGTACACGGCAGATAGCTTTTGCGCCTCGCGGTCTACCGATTTTTGCAGCGTTTCAGCCGCTGCGCGCAAGCCCTCGGCATGGCGCTCCAGCATGCGGTTCTGCTCCTCCAGCGCAAGCAGGTACGCCTCCATGCTCTCGCTGCTTTGCATAGCCCGCGCCTTCAGCTCCTCCAGCCGCTCGCGCCGCGCCTTCTCCGCCGCCTCTTGCCTTGCAAGCTCCTCGGATACGTAGCGCTGCTCCAGCAGGTTGCCCACCTCGCTGCCATGCTTATACGCCAGATACGAGGTCAGCGCCACCAGCTCGTCTACCTCGCCCTCCAGCTCGTCTGCAAACGGTGCTTGCTCCACCGCCCTGTGCTCAATGGTATAGCCATCGCCCTGATAGGAGGACAGGTAATCGTACAGCTCCACCGCGTATTTGAAGTTGTTATCCATACGCAGCACGTTGGTTCTGGTAATGGGCGGAGAGATCAGGGGTGCTTTGGCAACCTCTTTCATCAGCGGCGTCATCAGCAGCATGTTGGTGATCACGCGGATCGCCTCCACGCGCTCCAGCATAGTGCTCTTTCCCTGCTCGGTCAGGGCATAGGGATCCGCCTTTGCCTGCTCGCAAAAGCGCAGCTCCAGCTCCACCGTGCGCTTGCCCATCATCACCTTTTTATGCGTTTGCAGCTCGGCGTGATACGTGTTGCCAAGCTCGGCGATCTTGGTATAGCGCATTTCCACAAAATCGCTCATAAAGGTCAAAAGCAGATACAAAAAGCGATTTTCGTAAATGGCATAGTTGCTGGTGTTCTCGGTCATGTAGATCTTATCCGGAATCAGCATCTCGTCCTCCTCGGGCAGATGCGTGATCATTTCGCTGTGGCGCGCCAGGTGCTCCACCGAATCGCGCGATACCTTTTTGACCTTACCGATATCCACCGTTTCGCCCTCACGACGAATGAACTGACGCTCCTCCTTAATGGCTTTTTCCACGTAAGGCAGATGCGCCTCGATAAACTCCACCCAATCCTCTTCTATATGGCAGATCGTGCGGCGGGCGCTCAGCGCGTCACGGTCGTTGGCAGCACGCTTGATCGCCGCGGTAAAACGGCGGCTCTGATCGTGCGTTGCCGTATCCTTACGCAGCTGCTTCAGCGCGCGATAATAAATATCCAGCTCGTGCATCTCGGGCTCCTTTCGAAGAGTGAAATATTCCGCACAGCGGAATGTGAAATGTTTCGCGTGCGAAACATCTTCGCACAGCGAAACGTGAAATTTGCGCTTCGCGCAAGTGAAATGTTTCGTCACAGACGAAACGTTGCGGTAGAAATTTGCCCTTGGGCAAATTTCAATTTTTTGTATTTGCGCGTCAGGGTGGGGCGCCGAGGACGTCGCCCCCTACAAATTTGTATGTGTTTTCAACGTTTTACGCCGCGCGTTCAAATCTGCGCAGGTATTCCTTGCACAGCTTCATGCGGTCGTAGCCAAACAGCTCGTCAAGATAATTGCAAAGCCCCTGCACGCTCTTACGCACGTAAATGGGCTTTCGCGCCTCCAGCTTGCGGAACACCTTTTTGGACAGAATATCGTCCAGAGCGTCCAGCTCGTCGCCGCCGCAAGCAAGATAAACGGGTATGTACTGCTTGATCTGCTTCATGATACGGTTACCGAACGTGATCTTGAATTTGTCG
>JAZRQR010000038.1:0-2039 GCA_045650025.1 Eubacteriales bacterium | reverse complement strand
CAAGGAAAGCCCGATGGAGATGGAGGCGTTTGTGCACGGCGCGCTTTGCGTCAGCCAATCGGGGCAATGCCTGTTTTCCTCGCTGGTCGGAGGCAGAAGCGGCAATCGCGGCGCATGCGCCCAGCCCTGCCGACTGCCCTTTAAGGATCACAAGGGCAAGGATTTCTATCCGCTCTCGCTCAAGGATCTGTCCTTGGCAAGATACGTACCCGAGATCATTGACTCGGGTGTGGCGTCGCTCAAGATCGAGGGACGCATGAAATCCCCCGAGTACGTCTATACCGTCACGCGCATCTGGCGCGAGCTGCTGGATGCAGGTAAGGGCGCGGACGAGCAACAGATGCTGGAGCTTGGCAAGGCGTTCTCGCGCGGTGGATTTACCGATGGTTATTATAGACGCCGCAAGGGCGAGGGCATGCTGGGCGTGCGCTCTGCCGAGGATAAGATGGCGTCGGGCGAGGTGCAAAAGTTCAGAGGCATTGCGCGAAAAATGCCGATAGAGATGCAGGCGACGCTCAAGGCGGATCAGCCTATGACGCTGACGGCAAGCGCGGGGGCGCATACCGTTTGCGTGCAGGGAGCAGTTCCCGAGGCGGCGCACACCCGCCCCATGACTGCCGAGCAGGTGCAGGCAAGCCTTTCCAAGCTGGGGTCAACGCCGTTTGTCACAAGCACACCCGAGGTGCATATCGAGGGTGAGGTCATGGTAGCCGCATCCGCGCTCAACGCATTGCGCCGCGAGGCGGCACAGCAGCTGGAGCAGGCGATCAAGGAAGAGCTTGTGCCTGCGCCCGTCAGTCGCAAAGCGGTGGTAAAGCCGTGCCCCGCGGGCGTGCGCAGTCAGACGCGTACGGCAAGATTTCTGTATGCACAGCAGCTGACCGAGGCGTCGGCAGCGTATTTCGATATTCGCTATCTGCCGCTTGAGGTGATCGCGGAGCAGCATGTGCCGCTGTGTAACGGCGCGGTACTGCCGCCCGTCATTTTCCCCGAGGACACGGGTAAGATCAGAGAGCTGCTGGCAAAGGTGGCGGACAAGGGCATTGCGCACCTGCTGGTGGGCAATCTCGGACATCTGCCGCTGACCGAGGGCTTTGATTTTGTACTGCACGGTGATTACCGCCTCAACGTAGCCAATAACGCTACGGTATGCGAGCTGGAAAAGCACGGATTTGTCGATGTCATTGCGTCGGCAGAGATGAGCGTGGCACAGCTGCGCGATCTGGGTGGCAACACGGCAGCCATCGTATACGGCAGAGTGCCGCTGATGACGCTGGAGCGTTGCATCAACAAGCAAGCGGCGGGTTGCGCGGCATGCACCAAGGGTACGGCACAGTTGACCGACCGCAAGGGGGTCAGGTTCCCCGTGGTGCGCGAGTACGGTCACCGCAATCTGGTGCTCAACAGTCTGCCTACGGGCATGTCGGATAAGCAGAGCGCGCTTGCCGAGAGCGGCATTACGGCGCAGCATTTCCTGTATACGATAGAAAGTGCTGCCGAGGTCGACCGCGTGATCGCGGCATACAAAAAGGGAACGGCGTTGCCGTATCCCGTCAGAAGAATTTGATTTTTTACAGGTGAACATATGAAACAACATCTCCTTGTGGTCGTGGCGGTGCTTTGCGTGATGGTTTTGATCATCGCATCGATCGCCAGCATCAGCAGAGCAAAGCATTTGCCCGATGCGCCACAGCAGCAGGAAACTCAAACCGAATCCACCACCGAACAACCCACAGAGCAGCCTACAGAGCAGCAGGACGAGGAGATCGGAGGCATGAAATACGTAGATTACACGGGACAGGCGCATGCGGGCACAGGCATTGCTTATCGCGGTAGCGGTGAGAATGCAAAGTACGTGATCGTGATCGACGCAGGCCATCAGGCACGCGGCATAAGCACGCCTGAGCCCAACGGCCCCGGCTCGCAGGAGTACAAGGAAAAGGTAACGGGCGGCACCAAGGGCAGCCTGACGGGACTTGATGAGTACGAGCTCAACCTGCGCGTTTCGCTTGCTTTGCGTGACGTGCTGGTGGCGCAGG
>JAZRQR010000037.1:0-2975 GCA_045650025.1 Eubacteriales bacterium | reverse complement strand
CCGCGGTCCCCCTCCCCAGCGGGGAGGCTCTTGTGCGCGTCCGTTTTTGCTTATTTATCCGCTATGATAATAGCATTTTTGTCCGTCTTGCTCAATTTTACAGTAAGGTTGCCCGAAGCAAAGCCTCCCCGCTGGGGAGGGGGACCGCGGAGCGTGCTTGCACGCGGGCGGTGGTGGGGGTTCCCATTTCACTGCGCTTTCACCAAAACGGATCGCAGATGCCACGTATTTGAAAAGCCACCACGCAAAAACGTGGTGGCTAAAATGATTTCTCCGCTTATTTCGCAGCCCGATCGGGCAGCCCTTTTCATATTGATTTACCAAATGACGATTCTCTTTTCGGGAGCGATGTACATCCGGTCGTTCTCGGTGACGCCGAATGCCTCGTACCATTCGGGGAAGTTTCTGGGAGGCATGTTTGCGCGCAGGATGCAAGGACCGTGCACGTCCACCGCCAGCAGCATCTGTGCGTATTCGGGTCTTGCCTTCTGGCACCATACGCGTGCCCAGTTGGAGAAGTATTCCTCGTAGGAGGTGCCTGCGGTCTTAGCCATGATATCCAGGGTAACCGACATGCCGCCGTTATCCGCCATGTTCTCGGACACGATGAATGCGCCGTTGACCTTGCCCCAGGGCAGCTCAATGCCGTCAAACTGTGCGATCATGTCGTTGACCTTTGCGTCAAATCTTGCAAAGTCCTCGTCGGTCCACCAGTTGTTGATGTTGCCGTTTTCGTCGCACTTTGCGCCGTTGGAGTCAAATGCGTGCGAGATCTCGTGTCCGATGACCGCGCCACTGCCTCCAAGGTTTTCGCTTCTGGTCTGCTTCAGGGAGTAGAAGGGAGCTTGCAGAATCGCAGCAGGGAAGGTGATGTCGTTGACAAAGGGATCGTAGCATGCGTTGACCATATGGCCGGGCATTGCCCATTTTTCGGGATCGGTGGGCTTGGTCAGCTGCTCGTAGGAATCCAGCTCGCGGATCGCCTTGAGCGAGAGCACGATGTCAAAGAGAGAAGCCTCGGGGTCAAAGACCATCTTGTCGTAAATGGCTCGGATCTTGTCGGGATAGCCCATCTTAACGCCCATGGTGGAGAGCTTGAGGATCGCCTTGGCGCGGGTCTCCTCGCCCAGGATCTCGTTGGTCTTGATGCGCTCCTTATAGGTGTCGATGATCTGGTATACGATCTCGGTAATGTCCTTCTTTGCCTCTTTGCCGAAGTACTTGTCGCCGTAGTAAATGCCTACGGGCTCGGCGTACATGCCGGAAGCGAGGTTGTAAGCGAACTTGTCAATGTCCTGCATCACGGCAACGCCCATCAGCGCGCGCATGTAAGCGCCGCCCATGTCACGCAGCTGCTCGGAAAGGTAGTTGCAGGCGCTGAGCAGTCCGGTCACGTATGCCCAGTGCTTGTAAAGGGGCAGGGTCTCGGCGTTCAGGATGCTTGCAAATGCGCCAAAGTAGCGGGGCTCGGTGACCACAACGGTGGCAGGCACGTGACCGAACAGATCGGTCAGAATGGTGCCGAAGTCAATGGTGGAGAGCATGTCTGCAGCTGCAGAGGTGTCCATGGGGTTGTACATTTCCACGTATCTGGACCATTCCTCGCGCGACTTTGCAAGCCCTGCAATGATCGCGTCAAAGGCAAGCGCATCGGCAACGTACTGCTCCTGTGCCTCGGGGGAAAGATCGGTCTGTGCCAGCACGGACTTGGCAACGCCCGTCCAGATGCCCAGGATCTGCTCCTTCTGTGCTGCCATTTCGGGCTTGTAGTAGGTGGTGTCGGGCAGAATGACGCTTGCACCCTGCAGGTAAACCAGGTGCTGCTTGGTGTTCTTCATGTCGGTCTCCACGCCAATGTTGATGGGCGTGGGAATGCCGGAGAGCGAGAGGGTCTTGTACAGGCGGCTGAAATCATCGGTGGTATTCAGCTGGTCCAGCACAGCCAGCGCCTTAAGTGCGGGGGCAATGCCGTGCGCCGCCTTGCGGTCAGCGTCCTTGGCAATGGCGTAAAGCGTGCAGGCTCTTTCCAGGTGCTCGTTGGGGTAAGCCTTGGTCTGCGCCAGCGTCTCAAATTCGCCCATCATGGTCTTTTCCACGCTATCGTTGAGCTCCATAAAGCCACCGGCTACCGGCTTGTCGTCGGGAATGACCAGCTCGTCCAGCTTCTTTTGGTTGACGTATGTATAAAGGTCGTCTTGAATGCGGATGTTTTCCATACTGTTCTCCTGTTTTGCAATGTAATTGCTTCTATTGTAGCACCGATTGGGGGAAAAAGCAAGAATAAATGCGTGAATTTTTGAGAAAATGATGTGATATTTACGCAAAAAGGCATCCAACCGCTGCGGTCGCGTTGTCCCCCGTGTGTCATCCTGAGCGGAGCGGATAAGGCTGTGGATATGAAAGAAGGCACGATATGCAAGCATCAGCCTTATGCGCGCAGTCGAAGTTTTGCGGAGCGGATATTTCTGTGAAATGGAGCGGAGCAAAACCTGACGAGGAAGTGCAAAGCACAGACGAGGAAGGGATCTCCAAACGGTTTATGACACGCCTGTTTATGCAGAGTAGCATTTGAAAGTGATCGACGCGGGATATGTTTGAAATGTTAAAAAGGCTAAGCAAGCGTTGAGAAAACCCGTCGGAGATCCCGCTGCGCGCTGACCGCGCTTGCGGTTTTGCTGCATTCCGTTGCTTTTACAGCAACTACATTGCGCAAAACTTCGACTGCGTATGAAATCCCGACCACAAGCATTCAAAAAGCAGCGCGACATGATCGGGATTTCATACTCCGCTCAGGATGACACTCGGGGGCGCGCCGGCGGTAACCGTCCCCCTTGGTTCAAATCTCTCCATCTCCGCCAAATAAAAACCGCAATTCCGATACAAAGGGATTGCGGTTTTTGTTTTATTGTGGTATAATAATTTCAGAAAGGCGGTGATTGTATGGAAATAACAATTTTTAATCGAGAACCGGATGT
>JAZRQR010000036.1:0-8835 GCA_045650025.1 Eubacteriales bacterium | reverse complement strand
TATGGCTTTCGTGATATTTTATTCGCCTCTAAACTCGCGTAGCGAATATCACTCGTCATAAGACGAATAACACTGCAAAGCAATAGAACTCGCCGTAGGCGAATAAAACTGGCGTGATACTCCGTTAAGAGTATCACGCCTAGACGTCCGCTTTTCTCTTTTTTATTGCGCCTTGTTCGCGTAAATGCCAGCCCAGTCGATCTCGGCACCTGCGTTCTTGCAGTAGTAAATGTAGGGATCGACGATGGTGCCCTCGGCATCCAGCTTCATCACCGTACCGCCCACCAAAGGCGTGTCGTTCGATACCCAGGCAAACGTGATGTTTCCGTTTGCATCCACGTAGTTCACTCTGTCATAGCAGGAGGACTTCATGCCGTACTGCACGCGAATGCCCTCGTACACAATGCTTGCGCTGTTTGCGTGCTCGTGCCCAAGGAAGACCGAGTCCACACCCAGCTCCTTAAAGCTCTTCCAGGCTCTCTTGTTGGCATCCCAGAAGGTCTCGTGCACATAGCCGATGTAGCCGAAATCGCCCTCTTGGCGGTTTTCCGCATAATCGATATACACGGGAGTGGAGCCGTCCGTGCCGTATTTTGCAAACACCTCACCCAGCACGTCGGGCTGAATGTGGAATGCAACCGAATACTTGGTGTCGGGAGAAATGGCAGCGATCTCCTTGATCAGACCCTTGTACCAGTTGATCTGCTTGGTAGTCAAGCCCGAATCGCGGCGCGTGCATTTGTTTTCCAGCGAAGCGGGGCTAGCGTTGCCGCAGCCGTTGGAGTCCATCATCACGAATACGCGGGTCAAGTTACCGCCCTGCTCAATGCCAACGGTATAGTTGCCGTTGCCGTGCAGCTCGCGCTGAACGAACAAGCAATGCTCGGCGTTTACAAACTGCTCGCACTGCCAATCCACGCCCATGGCGCTCTCGTTGTCATGGTTGCCAAAGACAGGTGCCCACGGAATGCCAAACGACTCCATAAACGCCACAAGCTCAAGGAATGCAGAGCCGTTATCGTCAAATTCGCCGTAAACAATGTCACCAGTCAGCAAAATCAGGTCAGGCTTGGTCTCGGTAATGATCTCGCGCAGGTAATTATAGCAGAGCTCGTCCTTTTTGTCCGCGCCCCAGATCTCCTTTTGCGAGGAGCCAAGACGGTCAGGGGTTCTGCATTGCGATGCGTCAATGATCTGCGTATCAGTCAGCTGCAAAATCACGGGCTGACGATCGGCAGGCACGCTGACGATAAAGTCCACCAGCTCCATAGCAGCCGCATCACCGGGCTCGGTGGAGACCTCTTCGGTCTCGGTGGGAGCTTGGGGCTTGGCCTCGGTCGATTCCGCGACGTCGTCTTCGGTTCCCTCGAGCGTGCCGTTGCAGGACGCAAGACAAGACATGCAGAAAAGCAGGCTTAAAAGAATCAAAAGGATTTTTCTCATGAAATACAACCTCGTTTCATTGTTCTTTTGTCATTATACCATATTTCTCCTCTTTTTTCAATACGGATCCTCGCAAGAGCACAAAATATTCATGGAATTATTTTTGCAAAAGACCTTGACATGAAGAATCGGATTTGCTATAATATATAGGTCGATGACGCCGGTGTGACGGAATCGGCAGACGTACCAGACTCAAAATCTGGCGATGGCAACATCGTGTGGGTCCAAGTCCCACCACCGGCACCAAAAAACGGATCAAGCCAATAGGCTTGATCCGTTTTTTGCGTGCCGGTTTTTGATGTGGGACTTGAACGGGCGCGGTAGTGAATGACTGCCTAAATGGCAGTCAGAGCCGCGCCTGACCGGGGCACGGAGCAAAAGTCCGCATCAGTCCGCGGCTTTTGCGTCGTCGTGCCGAGAATCAAGTCCCACCACCGGCAGATAGGCATTTAGCGTGTTCTCCTTAACGGAGAACACGCTAAGTTATGATTGCCCTTGCGGGCAAGTTGTCAGTTTAGATTGGCTGCGCCAAGTTATGAACGACTTCGTCGCGTTAAAGGAAACAAGGG
The DNA here is from genome assembly GCA_045650025.1 of Eubacteriales bacterium. Lineage (GTDB taxonomy): Bacteria > Bacillota > Clostridia > Oscillospirales > CAG-272 > SVQP01. The sequence goes on along the minus strand of JAZRQR010000036.1, from coordinate 6,823 downwards.
CAATCATATCATAACGTTTGCATTTGGGCGAAGTCAAATGCAAACTCATAACGGCGTAAGCCTCATAACTTCTAAACTAAAAAGCAGAAAAAGAGAGAACAATTCGGCTATAAACCGATTTGCTCTCTCTTCTGTTTTTATCGCAAGTTTCGCATTTGTGAAACAAATACATCGGGCTATGCCCTTACCCTTATTTTAATTTCTCCGATAAGAACATCCCGCCTTCGCCTATCTGCTTTTTTGCATTCAAAATGTCACCCTCTTGGATTTCTTCACATACCATAATACAGAAAAACGTTCCAGGAGGTATACGTATGGACACCAGCTCACCCTCTCGCATTCCGTCGGGTCAAGGGTTTCTGATCGTGCAGGTCAGCACGGCAGGTGGGGCGATCCCTCTGCCCGATGCCATTGTGACCGTGCGCGACTACGACCCCGAAAACGGCGGTAACGTAGGCAACGTGATCGCATCTATGATCACCGACCGCAACGGCAAAACGCCCATTCTTCCCTTGCCTGCGCCCTCGCGTACGCTGGCGCAAGCCCCGGGCTCGGATATTTTGCCCTATGCGCTTTACAGCGTGGACGTGGGGACCGACCGCTACTATGAAAATTACTATGCCAACGTACCCATTTTTGACGGCATTGTTGCCGTGCAGCCAGCCGTGCTGCAGCCCTTACCCGACAACCGATTTACGGACAATGCGGGATACGACACACAAATTTTCTACGAATCGCAAAATCCTGATCTGTAAAGGAGGTCTTCATGCCCGAAATTCCTTTCATTCCCGAAACCATTACGGTACATTTAGGCGCACCCGGCTCCCCTGCACAGAACGTGACCGTTCCCTTTCTCGACTACATCACCAACGTTGCGTCCTCGGAAATTTACCCCAATTGGCCCGAAAATGCCATTCGCGCCAACATGTACGCGCAGATCTCGTTTGCGCTCAACCGCATTTATACGCAATATTACCGCTCGCGCGGCTATGATTTTGACATTACCAATTCAATTGCCATTGACCAATCCTTTGTCAACGGGCGCGACATTTTTGACAACATCCGCGAGATCGCGGGGGATATTTTCAACAGCTACATCCGCCGCCAAGGCAGCGTGGAGCCGCTGTTTGCCGCCTATTGCGACGGCGTGGAGGTGACTTGCGACGGACTATCGCAATGGGGCTCGGTCTCGCTTGCCAACCAAGGGCTCTCGCCCTACGAGATCCTGACTACCTACTACGGAGACGACATTGACATTGTCACAGACGTACCTGTAGCGGGTCTGACCGTTGACGTGCCCGCCTTTCCCTTGCGCGTTGGCAACGTGGGCGACGACGTGCGTACGGTACAGATCCGCCTCAACCGCATCTCGCAAAACTACCCTGCCATTCCCAAGATCGTGCAGACCGACGGCATATTCGTGGAGGACACCGAGGCAGCAGTGCGCGCCTTTCAGGAGATCTTCAATCTCACCCCGGACGGCGTGGTGGGGCGCGCGACCTGGTTTGCTATCAACGCCATTTACGCAGGCGTAAAACGCTTAAACGAGCTGAATTCCGAAGGCGTACGGCTGGAGGAGGTGACGCAGCAGTTCCCCGAGGTACTGCGCGTGGGTAACAGCGGCTCGGGTGTGCTCAGCCTGCAGTACTATCTGAGCTTTCTTGCCGCCTACTACAACACCATTCCAGCCGTGCCCATCGACGGCATTTTCGGAGAGGCGACACGCGCCGCCGTGACCGACCTGCAAACCACCTTTGGGCTTGTGCCGGACGGCATTGTCGGTCCCGAAACCTGGGAGGCCATGTATCGCGCCTATCTTGGCATTGTGGGCACGGTGCCCGAGCAATTCACGCTCAGCGGTGCGATCCCGTTCCCAGGCGTGGTGCTGCGGCAGGGGGCGGACTCGCCTGCCGTGCGCGTGCTGCAGGAATACCTCAGCCGCATCTCGCAAACCTATCCCACCATTCCCTCGGTCACGCCTACGGGCTATTTCGGCAACCAGACCGAGAGCGCCGTGCGCGCCTTTCGCACCGAATTCGGTCTTTCCCCCTCGGGCGTGGTGGACGCCATTACCTGGAGCGCCATTGCAAGCCTTTACAGCGATCTGATCGCCTCGGACAGTCTGCAGGACGGTCAATATCCCGGGTTTGCGATCGGCGAGCCCTGAAAGGAGAACGCTATGCAAGAGCAAAGCAATCACCCCAACTACTCCCCTGCCGTTGCCAATTTGCAGCGGTATTTGCGACAGCTGGCTTATACCGAGCCAGCCATCGGGCAAGTGCCGGTGGACGGCATATTTGACAGCGCTACCAAGCAAGGGCTGCAAGCCTATCAGCAGCTGGCAGGCTTGCCCGTCACGGGGGTGGCGGATCGCACCACCTGGGAGCGACTGTACGCCGATTATCTGACATCACTCGCCCTGGGCGCGCCTCCCACGCCCATTTCCCTGTATCCGCGCAATCCCGTGGGCGGCTTTTTGGACCTGGGGGCTGCCGGCATTGACGTGGCTTTATTGCAATACATGCTGGAAGAGCTGACGCTGCTTTATCCTATCACGCCGCCCGCTGTTTCGGGCACGTACGACTCTGCCACCGCCCAGGCCGTGCGCGAAATGCAGGCTTTTCTCGGGCTTGCGCAAAACGGTCTTGTGGACATTCTGACCTGGAATGCCATTGCCAGCCGCTTCAATGCCCTGCCCGCAGGCAGCGAAACACAATAATTTTTTTCACGCCCCGATGCGACACGTTTTGCGCTTCGGGGCGATTATAATGAAAGAAACCCACCAAAGAAAGGAAAATCCCCAAATGCTATGTGAAAAATGTAAAAAGAAAAAGGCAACCGTTTTTTATAACGAAAACTTAGGCGGAAAAACGCGCTCCTGCTCGCTTTGCGCCGAATGTGCCGACACTATGCGCCGCACGGGCGAATTGGAGGACGTGCGTATTCCGACTGCCTCCTCTGCCTTTGGCTGCAGCGAAAACGCCATGTTTGCAAACCTTTGCGGCATTACCGTGCCGCACAATATTGCCGCCGTGCGCACCTGCCCGGTTTGCGCCTCTGCCCTGGCAAGCATTGCCGAGAGCGGCAGCGTGGGCTGTGCCAGCTGTTACATGACCTTTCGCGAGGAGATCTCCGGCGCTTTGCACGCCCTGCCCGAAAGCACCCCTTACCCCGGACGAACACCCCGCAATTACCGATTGCGCCGCGAGCGTGAGGCGCGCGCCGCTCTACTTGCCGAACAGATGAAGCAGGCCGTGCTGGCAGAGGACTTTGAAACGGCAGCACTCTTGCGCGACCAGATCCACACGCTGCGCGCGCAAAATTAACACAAAGGAGACGTCAATATGGCTTGGTACAACACCCCCGGATACGAAAACGATACCGTCATCTTTTCCCGCATCACTCTCTCCCGCAATTTGGAAAAATACCCGTTCTCACAGCGCATCTCGCCCAAGCAAGCCTCCGAGCTGATTGCAAGCGTGGGCGGTATGCTGGAGGGCAACGGCTTTTCCATGATCAATTTTTCCGAGATCTCGCCCACAGCGGCCGCCTCGTACGCCGAAAAATACTACGTCACCAAGGAATTTGCCTCGATCAGCCTGCCGCATGCCCTCTTGCTCAACGAGCCCTGCAATCTCTCGGTCATGCTGGGTGGGCGCGATCACGTGCAGATCTGCTGCACGCTGCCCGGGCTTTCCTTGCAGGATGCCGCTGCAAACGCCTTTAAAATGGACGATCTGATCGACGAGCGAGAGGCATACGCCTTTGACGCAAGCCTTGGTTACCTTTGCTCCGATCCGCTTGAGTGCGGCACCGCCATGCGCGCCTATGCGCTGCTCTTTTTACCCGCGCTCTCACTTCACGCGCAGATCGAGCCGCTCTCGGTGCAGCTCTCGGGGCTGGGGCTTTCGCTGCGCCCTCTGATGAGCGGCACGCAGGCGCAAAACTGCCTGTATATGCTCTCCTGCCGCTCCTCGCTGCGTGCCTCGGAGCAGGAAATGCTGGAGAGAATGGAGGACACCACGCGCCGCATTATGGAAAGCGAGCGCAAGCTTTGCGCGATTGCCAAGGAGGAAAAGCAAGCCGCGCTGACCGACCGCGCCCTACGCGCGCGTGCCATTCTGAGCAGCGCACACCTGCTGGGTGCAGATGAATTTTTGAATTTGTGCGCGGACGTAAGGCTGGGCATCAGTTTGGGTATACTGCAAGATATCAGCCCCGATCTGCTCAACACGCTGCTTGTGGAGGTCATGCCCTGCACCATGACGCTTGCCGCCGAGCAGCCGCTGCGCACAGCACAGGACAGAGACCTGTTCCGCGCGGCACACGTAAGGCAAAGGTTGGGCGCGTAAATACAACCAAAGGATATTGCATGAACACGAAATTTACCAAAAAGGCACAAAATGCGCTGGGTCTTTCTCAAAAATACGCCCAGGAGCTGGGACATACCTACATTGGCTCGGAGCACTTGCTTATGGGCTTGGTTGGAGAGCGGGATTGCGTGGCTGCAAAGCTGCTGCTATCGCGCGGCGCGGATTTTTCGCGCGTGCGTGACGCGGTGGCTTCGCTGACCGGCGTGGGCTCTTGCTCGCACGTCTCACCCGAGGACATGACGCCGCGCCTGCGCAAGATCATTGAGGGCGCGGCACGCGAATGCGCCACCACGGCACAAACCTATATTGGCACCGAGCACCTGCTGCTCTCACTTTGCTCCGAATCGGATGCGGTTGCGACGCGCATCCTGGAGGGAATGGGTATTCTCCCCTCCGATCTGATTGCGGACTGCAACGGCTTTATGAACACGACCAGAAAAAGCAGCAAGCCCCCAAAAAACAAGGAAAAGCAAGAAGGCGTGCTGCAGGGCTACGGCAAGGACCTGACCGCCGTTGCCAAAAGCGGCGTGCTGGATCCCGTAATCGGGCGCGACGAGGAAACGGCACGCGTCATCCAGATCCTTTCACGCAAGCAAAAAAACAATCCATGCCTGATCGGCGAGCCGGGCGTGGGCAAAACCGCCGTGGTGGAGGGGCTGGCGCTGCGCATTGTGGCGGGCGAGGTGCCCGAAAACCTCTTGCACAAGCAGATCATATCCTTAGACCTTGCCTCCATGGTAGCAGGTGCCAAATACCGCGGCGAATTTGAGGAGCGATTCAAGGCGGTGCTCGCGCGCGCCTCGTCCGATCCCGATATTATTTTGTTTATCGACGAGATCCACACCATCATCGGCGCGGGTGCTGCCGAGGGCGCGGTGGATGCCGCCAACATCATCAAGCCTGCGCTTGCACGCGGTGAGATGCAGGTCATCGGCGCGACAACGCTCTCGGAATACCGCCGCTATATTGAAAAGGACGCGGCGCTGGAGCGCCGATTTCAGTCGGTGCTGATCAAGGAGCCCTCCGCAGGGCAGGCTCTGGAAATTTTGAAGGGATTGCGCCCGCGCTACGAGCAGCACCATGCCCTATCCATCTCAGATGATGCCCTACTGGCTGCCGTGCAGCTTTCAAAGCGGTATATCACCGACCGATTTTTGCCCGACAAGGCGATCGACCTGGTGGATGAGGCGGCGGCGCGGCTGCGCCTTTCGGTTTGCAAGGCGTCGCCCGAGGTCAAATCTCTGCAGGCACAGCTTGCCGAGCTTGGTGCACAAAAGGAGAAAGCCGTGACAGAGCAGGATTTTGCCCGTGCGGCAGAGCTGCGCGAGCAAGAGCTTTCTGCCGAAGGGCGGCTTGCCACGCTGCAATCCGGCTTGCACGCCGATCCTGCACGCAGCACACCCACGCTGACCGAGCGCGAGATTGCCGAGGTGGTAACGCAATGGACGCAGATCCCGGTCTCGGGGCTGTTGCGCTCCGAGCGCGAACGGCTGCTGGATCTGGAGGCGGCGCTTTGCGCACGCGTGATCGGGCAAGATGCGGCGGCACGCGCGGTGGCAGCTGCCATACGGCGCGGCAGAACCGGAATGAAGCAAGCGGGCAGACCCATCGGCTCCTTCATTTTCCTTGGTCACACGGGCGTTGGCAAAACGCTGATGTGCAAGGCGCTTGCGCACGCACTCTTCGGCACGGATCAAGCCATGATCCGCCTGGACATGTCCGAATATATGGAAAAGCACAGCGTCTCCAAGCTGATCGGCTCACCGCCCGGCTACGTGGGCTATGAGGAAGGCGGACAGCTGACCGAGCGCGTGCGCCGCGCTCCCTACAGCGTATTACTCTTCGACGAGATCGAAAAGGCACACCCGGACGTGTTTCATCTGCTTTTGCAGGTGCTGGATGACGGCAGCTTGCGCGACAGTCAAGGGCGTCGGGTGGATTTTACCAACACGGTCATCATCATGACCAGCAACGCAGGCGCCGGCAAGCGCAGCCGCAGCATCGGCTTTTCGGCAAACGAGCAACACGCGGCAGACGGACAGATGCGTGCCGCCTTGCGCGAGCTGTTCCCTGCCGAATTTCTGGGCAGAGTGGATAAGGTGATCGTCTTTTCCGACCTTTCCGCTGCCCATGCGCGCAACATTGCACGCACTATGCTCAAAGAGGTCTGTGAGCGCGCGCAAGCCTTGGGCGTGACTCTGTGCTTTGAAGAGAAGGTTGCGGACTTTATCGTAGAGACGGGTTACGCCCCCGAAAAGGGCGCGCGCGAGCTACGGCATGCCGTGACCGAGCACGTGGAGGATGCATTGGCGGTTGCCTTGCTGGAGGGCAGCGTCAGCAAAGGCATGCACGTCACGGGCAAAATGACAGACGGCAGAGTCATCTTTACCAAAGCATAAAAAAACGGGAACTCCGGGCATTTGGGGCGGGGGGTCCGGGGGCGAGCGGGG
>JAZRQR010000035.1:0-3104 GCA_045650025.1 Eubacteriales bacterium | reverse complement strand
TATTCTTGACGTAGCCGCCGCCTTCAATCGCTTCTATCACGATTGCCCCATCCTCTCGGCTGAGGACGAAAACGTGAGAAAGCTGCGCTTGGCTCTGACCGTCGCTACCAAGACGGTACTCGGCAACGCCTTTGAGCTCATCTGCCTGCGCAAGATCGAGCAGATTTGATTTGGTTAAAATTTATTGATATAAACGAGGTATAACATATGTCCGGACATAGCAAATGGGCGAATATTAAGCACAAGAAAGAAAAGACCGACGCACAAAAGGCCAAGATCTTTACAAAAATCGGTAAGGAAATCACCATCGCTGTAAAAGAGGGCGGCGGAGATCCCAACAACAATTCCAAGCTGCGCGACCTGATTCAAAAAGCTAAGGCAAACAACGTTCCCAACGATAACATCGAGCGTTGCATTAAAAAGGCGCTTGGTGGCGGCGGTGAAAACTACGAAGAGGTATCCTACGAGGGCTACGGTCCCGCAGGCGTTGCCGTGATCGTAAAGGCTGCAACCGATAACCGTAACAGAACCGCAGGTAACGTGCGTGCCGCTTTCTCCAAGTACCACGGCAACCTGGGAACCACCGGTAGCGTCAGCTTCCTGTTTTCCGATAAGGGCCTGATCGTTGTGGACAACGAGGACGGCGACATTGACGAGGATAAGCTGATGGAGGACGCAATGGAGGCAGGTGCTGAGGACTTTGCCGCTGAGGGTGAGGTTTTCGAGATCTACACCGAGAGCGCAGACGTATTCGCTGTTGCAGAGTCGATCAAGGCAGCAGGCTACCCCGTGCTTTCCGCTGAGCAGACCATGATCCCCTCTACTTACGTAGAGCTGACCACCGATGATGACAAGAAGTTCATGAACCTTCTTCTGGAAAAGCTGGAAGAGGACGACGACGTGCTCACCGTATTCCACAACTGGGAAAACCAGGACGAATAATTTTGTATTTTCATAAAATCTCCGCGCCCGGGCGATACTTTACAAGTGTCAGGGCGCGGGGATTTTTTATGTTTTTGCCTTGACACACGTGCGCGAAAATGGTAAAATAATAAGGATAACTTTGACAAAAAGGGGAGGTGAGCGCGTGGACGCAAGAATCAAGAGACTTGCGGGAACGACCGTAATTTTCACAGCGGGCAAATTCATTTGCAAGCTGATGGTGTTCTTGATGATGCCGCTGTATACCGCGTGTCTGTCCGAGGCACAGTATTCCACGGCAGATCTGATCACGCAGCTCGCAAACCTGCTCATTCCGTTGGCGTGCCTTGGCATCAGCGAGGGCATTTTCCGCAATGCAGCCGCCAAGGAAGGGGATAAGGAAGCCTTTTTCTCCAGCGGCATTGCCATTTTGGGCTTCAGCACGGCAGGCTTTTTGTTGCTTTCGCCGCTACTTCTGCTGCTGGAATATTTCGCGCCCTACCTGTGGCTGATCGTTTTGTTCGTGCTTTGCTCCAATCTGCACTCGGTGTGCGCGCAATACGTGTGCGCCATTGGCAGAACCAAGGTGTTTGCAGGGCAGGGCATTCTCAATACTGCGCTCAATATTGCCTTTAACCTTTTGTTCCTGCTGGGCTTTGGCATGAAGGTTGAAGGATACGTGCTCAGCGTGGTATGCGCCGACCTTGTCACCACGCTGGCGCTGATCGTATTTTGCCGCTTGTGGCGCGCATTCTCGGTCAAAAAGATCTCGGGGCGCCTGATGGGCGAGCTGCTGCGCTTTTCGCTGCCGCTCATTCCCACCACGGTGTTCTGGTGGATCACGGGCGTATCCGACCGTTATCTGGTAGCGCGCATGCGCTCGGATGCCGAAAACGGCTTGTATGCCGCGGCATATAAGATTCCCACGCTGCTGACCTACATGGTTTCGGTGTTTACCGAGGCGTGGCGTCTGTCTGCGGTCAAGGAATCGGATGATCCCGATGCCTGCGCGGACTTCTTTTCCAAGGTGTTCCGCTATTACGTGGCGGTCGTGTTTGTGGGAGGCGCGTTCCTGATCGCGTTTGCCAAGGTGTGCTCGGTCATTTTGTTTGCCGAATCCTACTACACGGCGTGGCTGTACGTGCCGATTCTGGTGATCGCAGCCGTCTTTACCTCGTTTGATTCCTTCCTTGCCACGGCGTATTTCACCAAGAAAAAGACCATGGTGTCGTTCTATACCTCCATGGCGGGCGCGGGCATCAATATCCTGCTCAACCTGCTCTGGATTCCCACGTGGGGCGCGGTGGGCGCGTCTGTTGCCACGGCAATCAGCTATTTTGTCGTATTCGTGCTGCGCGCCGCCACCATGCACCGCTATATCCGCTTCAATTTGCAGATCCCCAAAATCGTTTTGGGCACGCTTCTGCTTTGCGGTATGGCAGCCATTATGATGCTGGAGATTCCCATGTGGATGCTGTACGTGGGCATCGGCACCGCTGTTGTGACATGCGTCAATGCTCCCGCCATGCTCTCCATGCTGCGTATGCTGCCTGAGATGGTGAAGGGAAGAATTCGCCGCTGAAAATGCAAAAAAATATGCGGAATTTGTAAATTATTTTTCCAAAACCTATTGCATTTTCTAAATTAGTATGGTATAATATCCGTTGCGTGCCATGAGCACGAGCTATCACGGGTGGTCCGCTGCATGCTCGCATGAACATCCGATATTATAAGGAGGGCCATCATGAACATTATCGAGGCTTTTACTAACGAGCAATTGAAGAAGGAGATTCCTTCCGTAAACGTTGGTGACACTGTACGTGTACACAACAAGATCAAAGAGGGTTCCAGAGAGAGAATCCAGCTTTTCGAGGGTACTGTTATCGCTAAGCACGGTGCAGGCATTTCCGCTACTTTCACTGTAAGAAGAATTTCTTACGGCTGCGGTGTTGAAAAGACTTTCCCCATCCACTCCCCCAACGTAGTAGACGTTGAGACCATCCGTTACGGTAAGGTTAGACGTGCAAAGCTGTACTACCTGCGCGGCAGAGTTGGTAAGGCATCTAAGGTTAAGGAAAAGATCTAATCTTAGAGAAATAGAAAAAGCGAATGCTATTTTATGCATTCACTTTTTCTATTATTTGCGCGTTCGAAAATTGCCGTATACCGCGTTGCTCCTCGCG
>JAZRQR010000034.1:0-2722 GCA_045650025.1 Eubacteriales bacterium | reverse complement strand
GACGAGTTTGCCTTCAATCCGCCCCCCGTGGGAGGCAGATGGCATATTGATCTCGCTTCGGGCAATACCGATCTGCGCACCTCTTCGGAGAGCGCAGAGAGCATCCTCGAGCGCTGGCAAGCTGAGGCGCAATCCTTTATGTCTCTATATCACAAATACAGAATATATAATTAAGTAGGGAGAAGCTATGAAGAACAAATACGGCATGCTGCTGTGTGCGCTACTGGCGCTTGGCTTTGTGCTTGCGGCATGCAAACCCACAACCTTACCTGACACGCAAGAATCGACTTCCCGGGAACCCACGTTAACCGAACAAGAGCAGACCACGCAAGAGGCCACTACCGAGGAGGCGACTACCGAGGAACAAACCGAGCCGCCCATTGAAATTGAGGTGCCCGGGGGCGAGCTGCCCGACCTGACCGCGCTTTTTTGCGGAGAGAGCGATCTGATGGAGCTTTCCTTTGACGCCAAGAACAAAACGGTTACCCAGCTCAAGAGTGAGGGCTTGACCTTTGTGCAGGGCAGCCTGTTCCAGAAGAGCGCAGCAGGCTTGACCACCAAGAACGACAACTGGGATTCCGTAGGCTTTACAAAAGCCATTTCCACCGATACTTATACGCTGCAAGCGCAGTTTACCGTTGCGGACAATGACCGCGGCGGACCCTACAACGCCGCAATGGTAGGCTTGTACTGCAAGAACGCCACCAATTTGTTTATTGACGGCGGCTTGTGGTTCTCGTTCCGTGACAGCTCCGCCGCCATCTATGTCAAGCAGGGCGTGGAGAAGGTTCTTGTAACCAATTTGCCTTTCAAGGCGCAGGACGGCATTGTCTTTTGTGCAAAGGGTGATCGGAGCGGTGCGCAGATCTATGCAAACGACGTGCTGATCGCAACCGTGGAGATCGGCGAGCGCCTGATCGTCAAGGATGCAAACGGAGGCTTGGTAGCCGATTGTGCGCTGGATAACGTAGCGGTAGCAGGAAACGGCTATTTCCGCTATATGTCGCACTACGCATTCAGCACGCTGGAATCCATGAGCGTGCAGGGAGAAACCTCCCGTCCCTATACCCCCGAAAAGCAATTGCTGGCATTCTCGACCGGACTTTCCTATGCGTTTGCCGACAAGGTGCAATACTTGACCGCTCTTCCTACCGCGCAGTATTCCAACGTGGTGTATGCGGATGCCGCACAGCTCTCCCAAATGCTGGGCTTTGGCTATGCCGCGGACGGTGAGGTGCTGACGCTGACACGCGACGGCGTGACTTTGGTGTTTACCGCAGGCAAAACCGAGGTCAAGGTCAATGGCGATGCGTATGCGTTTCCTACCGTTGTGCTTACTCGGAATACCTACATGCTGCCCGTTGCGGCGTTTGGTCAGATGATGGGATATGCGGCAAATTCGGAAGCTGAATTGACCGTGCTTTCCCAAAAAGATACTGTACAGGAGGCTATGACCATGGCAAAGGATACTTACGATCTTTATCAGAGTGTGATCTACAATTACGACGACGTGGAATGTGACCAGACAGGCGTTGGCGTGCTGGAAGCAACTCCTTATGAGGACAGACTGGTTGGCATTGCCTATACGACCTGGCATACAGCAAGCCGTAAATGGGGCTCGGGCACCTGGGATCTGCCGCTTTGCGGTCCGTATCTCTCGGATGATGAGACCGTTTTGCGTTACCATGCAGAGCTTTTGCGTGATGCGGGCGTTGACTTTGTGTTTGTGGACTGGTCAAACAATACCAACTACGATCCCGCTACCATGCGCGAGCAGCGCGAGGACTTCCGCATGATCGAGGAAGCAACCGACAAGCTGTTTGACGTTTGGGCAACCGTGGAAGGTGCTCCCAAGATCTGCATTTTCTTAGGTCCCGGACACACCGGTCAGGAATCCGTGGATAACGGTAACCATCAAAAGAAAGCTGATCAGGTATGGCGCGATTACGTGACCAATCCTGCCCGCGCGGATATGTATTTTCAGTATCAGGGCAAGCCGCTGGTGCTGTGCTACGGTGCAACCCCCACGCAGTATTCGGCAAAGCCGCAGAGCAAGTGGGATGACGACCGTTATACCATTCGTTGGGTAACCGGCTACGTTGGACAACAGACCAGCTTGTATAATCAGAGGACCTTGATGTCCAAGGGCTACTGGAGCTGGGAGGAGCGCGGCGCGCAGACCTTTACGGGTATTGACGGCAGAGTAGAGGCAGTCACTGTCAGTGCTGCAACGCGTCAGCAGGGCACTGAAGGCGGTAGCGGCTATATTCCCGCATCCGGCAGAGAGAACGGTGCCACCTTCAAGCGTCAGTTCCAGCGTGCGTGCGATCTGGGCGCAGGCATTGTGCTGATCGTATCCTGGAATGAGTGGACGACGGGCGAGCAGCCTACCGTTGAGATCTCCAAGGATATCGAGCCCTCGCAGGTACACGGTACGTTCTATTACGACCTGATGCGCGAGCAGATCAAGAAGTTCAAGGGTCAGATTCCCAAGTCCGAATAATATACAAGAGCGTTGCCAAACGGCAACGCTCTTGTATTATCTTAATCCGATTTTTTGTAAGATCTCGTTCGTAGCGTACGGGATATCCCGATACGGCATCTGCTCGGGCAAAAAGGGAATGGGTGCATGCCCGTCAAGCGTGATCAGCTTGAGATTCAAGCAGAGCCTGTCCGCATTTTGCATGACCGATTCGCGCAGCTTGGGCTGCTTGATCTGCTC
>JAZRQR010000033.1:0-15928 GCA_045650025.1 Eubacteriales bacterium | reverse complement strand
CCTGCGGATAGTAGGGCGCGTTGATGTTAGCGTCAATGTACTCCCACTCGCGCTTGACGTCCTCCAAAATGACAGGGTAAGGTCTGCCCATATAGGCAAAGTCCACGAAGTGATAGTGAGTCACGCCGTCAAAGCCCACCTTGTTGATAAAGGTGAAAATGTCGGTTTCGGCATCCAGCATGCGCTGCATGTACTGGCGGGAGCGGATGGTCAGGTGCAGGCAAAGACCGGGATATCCCGCCTTGATTGTCTCCTCGCGGAAATATTCAATGGCATCCAAGGTCTGCTGTACGCCGCCAAAGCCGCGCACCAGGTTTTCAAGGTCAAAGAGCATATAGACAGGCTTGCCGTCGATCTTGTAGTAAGAGGGATGCGAGAAGTATTTTTCAATGGTGCGGTGCACAATGCCGTTAAAGGTCTCGCGGTTGACAGCACCGTCCCAGATCGGCACCTTGCATTCGGAGGTGCGCTTGTCCCACAGACTCTCGGCGGTGTGGTTTGCCCACATCAGGTAGAATTTCATTTTGTGGTTGTTGCGCGCCTTCAAAAATCCGTCGTTGAGGCAGTTTTCAAGGAACGGACGGTTATCGTACCAGTACCAATCGTAAATGAATACGTTCACGCCGTGAGATACCGCCGCCTCGATCTGCATTTCCATCACGTAGGGGTCAGCCTCATTCACGTATCCCCAGCGCGGCTTGCGCGGCCACTGATGACCGGGGAAGCGGGCGGTCATAGCCTTGACGGTCTGCCATTCGCCGTAGCCCTCGGGCCAAAAAATGCGGGAGCGGGGCTCGTCACCTGTGTAGGACGGCCAAACGTATGCTGCAATGTCGTATTTTTTCATAGTCAGACTCCTTTTATTTCATGAATGTCACATTCCCAGAACCCCCGCACGTGCGGCTTTTTTGTCAGCACCACCAAGAGGTAGCATTCCTGCCCGTTTTTCAAGGGGCGATTGGATTTGACCTTGCCGTATTTTTCAAAATATACGTATTGGTTGGTCACGATCTCGGTGTGACCGTTGCGAGATCCGGGGGAGTGTACGTATTCCTCCTCGGTCTTGAGCTCCAACAGTCCGACGCGGTCAACCTCAATGGTGTATTTTCCTTGTTTCATATACATCAAGCGAATGGCGGTCTGTATGATGGTGTTTGCAACCAACGCGGCGATGAACCATACAAGCGGCACGATCAGCAAAAGCGCGATACGCCCAAACCACGTGCAGTCGTGCCAACCGTTGATCAGATTGAACGTGATCAGCACGCAAATGGCGATGAAAAAGCATTCGGCAACAATGGTTTTCAAAAGCTCGACCAACAAATCGTGCTGATGCTGCGCCACGATGCCCTCGCGCGTCAGTATGACTTTTTTATCTTGTTCATGCATAGTTATCTCTCCAAAATTAAATATTCATCTGCCTGGTAGATAGCAACGATTTGGGGCTTTTTGGTCAGTGCGACAAAGACGTAGCATTCCTCACCCTGCGAGAGCGTTTGCTTGGTCTTGTATTTGCCGTGCTTGGCGAAATATGCGTACTGATTGGTCACGTATTCGCGGTGATATCCTTTGCTGAGTGTGTTGGGAACCCACTCGACCTCGGTTTTCAGCTCCAAAAGCTCGACGCGGTCAAGCTCAAGCGTATAGCGGTCGGTCAGTATGACAAGATTCTGCACAAGATCCTTGCTAAGAAAGACCGTCGGGATGATACAGGATGCAAAGCTTATCAAAGCGAACACGGAAAACAGCAAAATCAATGCAATAAAACCGTTGGATTCTGCGATCGCCATATAGATAGAACCGATGCCAAAGGACACAAAAATCAGATAAATAAACAAAAGGATCACAACCGTGAACACCACGTTTGACAGAGCCATTTGCTTATGATTTTGAATCACCTCACCGCGTCGCTTGACGCGTCTTTTTTCTTCTTTTTCGTACATAAAAATCTCCTATTCTAATCTCTCTCCTACCTTCACCGTGCCGTCCTCCAGCCACTCCAATCGGAAGATCTCAAGGTACTGCTCACATCCCGGCTGACGCTCGGCGCAGGAGATGTACCAGCTGCCCTTATAGCTGAACACCTCGGCGCAGGAGGGCACGTTGGCAGGGCAGAGCGGAGCAACCTTGGGCTCCAGCAGCATGCCAAGGCTCTTCCAGCCCGTGATGGGGTTGTCGGAGACGGCATAGGACGTGCCGTGTCCGCAATTGGTGTAAAACAGGTAATATTTGCCGTCCTTTTTGAGCACAAAGGGCGACTCCAAGGTGATGTCGCAAATGTCAAAGCTGTAGGCCCCCTCGTCCTGCCAGTGGATCATATCGCGCGAGGACGAGATGCCAAGCGCGGTCTTCATGCCGCCCTCCTCGGTTTTGCGCGCGGTGCAGTAGTACATATACGCCGTGCCGTCATCGTCGAGGAACACCATGGAATCGCGGCAGTCCGACCAAGCGTCCTCCCGCCACGCGCCCCAATCGCCGGGCAACACGACGGGATTGCCCTCGTATTTCTCCCAGTGGTAAAGGTCGCGTGAGGTGGCAAGGCAGATTGTCTGTGCGACGTGAATGTTGACGCCGGTGTAGTACATATAATACACGCCGTCCTTCTCGGTCACACCGGGCGCCCAGATCTGGTAGCCGTCCGCGCCGCCGTGCGTCACGGTCAGGCAAGGGGGCTGGATCTCCCAATGCACAAGGTCGGTCGAGGTCGCATGCCCAAAGGTATCGGCAAAGCGGGTATCCCACTCATACCCTACGTGACCGCGGATGTAGAACACGTGCATCACGCCGTCCTTTTCGATAAAGGAGTGGTCGATAAACGCCATGCCCGGCTCGCAGAACATGCCGCGCAAGGGGAATTCGCCCCGCTCCAGCGCCTCTGTATAGCGCGTAGCGCGCCCCATCAGGTTTTGCACGTTGTGCCCCGCCGCCTCGCCAAAGCGACCGCCGGGGAATGCCCCTGCGTCAATCTCCTGCGCGCGTCCCATCAGCGCGTCAATATTGGCAATGGTCTTGATCGTTTCAAAATCGGTGCGCATGCGAAAGGGCGCGATACGTGCGCGCAGATCGGCATATGCAAGATAAAACGGGGAAAGGGGCATGGGGGCACCTCCTTGGGATATGATACCGTTATTATAGCATAAGAGTGCCGATTTGTAAAGTTAAATATTTGACAAAGCCGTGCACTTGTGCTATAATGAAGCAAAGACTTCGGCAATCATCGGAGGTATACCATGCAATTGTTACAAGGACTCAAGCAGGAGATGCAAAACCGCCCCGAGGGTGTGTTTTTTCCTAACTATTTTCGCGCAATGGGCTACCGCACGGGCGTGCACACCTCGCCTGCGGGCAGACGCGCGGACGGGATTTTTGCGCTGTTTACCCAGCCTGCGCCCTTTATTTATCAAAACGATCTGATCGTAGGCAGCCAGCGGTCTTTGTTCGTGACCTTGACCGAGCAGCAGATCGAGCAAGCCAAGGCAAGCGTGGCGGCGTACCCCGAGCGTTGGTTTGGCACCAACGTGGATCACTATGCGCCCGATTTTGCCACGGTTTTGCAGGTGGGCATTGTGGGGCTGCTTGCCGGGATCGAGGCGTCCGAGCAGGCGCATGCGGGTGACGTGGACGCATTGGATTTCCTTGATGCAATGCGACACGCGCTGCACGGGCTGCAGGCTCGCTTGCTGGCGCATGCCAAAGCAGCAAGGGCGCTGATGGGCACGGACGGCTATGACGATGCGCGCCTTGCGTTTGTAGCCAAGAACTGCGAGCAGGTTGCCACGGGTGTGCCCGAGACGTTCGCGCAGGGCTTGCAGCTGGTCTGGATGATCCATTCCTGCTTTTTGTACGAGGGGCGCTACGCCATGGCGCTGGGCAGGATCGACCAATATTTGTACGATCTGTACGCACGCGACGTGGAGCAGGGATCGCTTGACCCGGAGCATGCGACCGAGCTGCTCTGGAATGCGCTGGTCAAGATCTGCGAGAACCGCTTTTACCTTGGCGGGGATGACGTGGTCAATATCTGCATCGGCGGCGTGGATGCGGATGGCAAGAATGCGGTCAACGAGCTGAGCTATTGCGTGCTGGAGGCGGTGCGTAATATCAATATGCCGGGCCCCAACCTCTCGGCTCGCATCGCGCCCGATACGCCGGATGCATTCTTAGACGAGTGCTTAAAGGTGATCGGCACGGGACTTGGCTATCCGGCGTTGATGAACGATACCGTGAATATGGCGGCGTTGCGCCGCTACGGATACGACGAGGTCGACGTCCGCAATTATTGCATGGTGGGCTGCATTGAGAACTTTATTACCGGCATGCAGCCGCCGTGGAGTGACGGCAGATTTGATACGCCCCGCTTTTTGGAGTACGTGTTCTTTGAGGGGCAGGGCTACGACAAGGGACGTCAAGGGCTTACGACCCTGCCGCTTGTCGAGATTACGAGCATGGAGCAATTCATGGCGTGCCTTGAGCAGCAGATCGACGCGGGCGTCAAGGAATACGTAAACGGCTTCCTTGCCTATAACAAGGTGGCAGAGCCGCAGCATTATACCTCGCCCTTCCTTTCCTGCTTCTGCAAATGCTGCATCGAGCGCGCAAAGGATATTAACATGGGCGGCAGCGTGTACCCCTCGGTGCACGGCGCGGCTCTGATGGGCGTGGGTACCATGAGTGACTCGCTGGCGGCGATTGAAAAGGTGGTATTTATCGACAAGGTAGCCACCTTGGAAACCCTGGCAGAGGCGATTCGCGCCAACTTTGAGGGCTATGACGAGCTGCGCGCTTTGCTGCTGGCAGCTCCCAAGTACGGCAACAATGACGATTTTGTGGATAAATACGCGGTGTGGTTCACCTCGTATCTGTCCGATCAGTTTGACAAGTATCGCACGCCCGATGGCGGCGGCATCTATACCGCCATGGCGGCAAACACCAGCAACATCTGGGCAGGCATGCAGATCGGCGCTACGCCGGACGGCAGACGCGCAGGCGAGCCCTTGTCGGATGCCGCATCTCCCACCTACGGGCGCGATCTCAAGGGCGCAACCAGCACGCTGCAGAGCCTCTCCAAGCCGGATTATGCGCGCTGCGCCTGCGGCACGGTGGTCAACCAGAAGTATTCGCCCGCCATGTTTGAGGACGGCAAGCGCGAAAAGCTGTTAGCTCTCATTCGCGTGTATTTTGCCAAGGGCGGGCAGGAGATCCAGATCAACGCCACCTCGGCAGAGGTGCTGCGCGATGCCATGGAGCACCCTGAGCAGTATGCATCGCTTGTGGTGCGCGTATCGGGATTTTCTGCGTTCTACGTCACGCTTTCCCACGAGGTGCAGGAGGATATCCTGAGCCGCACGCAGCAGGGGTGAGCGATGACAACGCTTAACGTCTCCAATATCCAGCATTTTTCCACGGGGGATGGCCCCGGCATCCGCACCACCGTGTTTTTAAAGGGCTGCAATCTGCGCTGCCCGTGGTGTCATAATCCTGAAACTATTTCACCCACTCCCCAGACCTTGCGCTTTGCGCAAGCCGGCAGCACGCAGACCTACGGGTGCTATATGACCGTGGCGCAGTTGCTGGAGAGGGTGACCGAGGACGCGGATTTTTATCTTGCCAGCGGTGGCGGCGTGACCTTTAGCGGAGGCGAGCCGCTCTTGCAGGCAGGGGGGATCGCAGCGGTGGCAGGGGAGCTCAAAGCACGCTGCATTTCGGTCGTGGTGGACACGGCGGGATGTGTGCCGTGGGAGCGATTTGAAGAGGTGCTGGACGTGACCGATCTGTTCTATTTTGACTATAAAAGCCCCGATCCCGACATCTACCGTGACGTGATCGGCGGCAGCCAAGCCCGCGTGTACGACAATTTGTGCCGCCTGATCGCAATCGGCGCACAGGTGCACGTGCGCATTCCGCTCATCCCCGGCATCAATACCGCGGCAGAGGTGTGCGAAAAGGCATGCGAGCAGCTATGCAAGGCAGGCGTGCGGCAGGTGGATCTGCTCCCGTTCCATCGCATGGGCATGGGCAAGTACGAGGCACTGGGTGTGCCGTACGCATATGTGGACACAAAGCCGCTGTCGCGCGAGCAGGTTAGTGCGATCGCCGCGATATACAAGCAATATTTTGAAGTAACCATAGAGTAAGGAGTTTATCATGAAAGTAAAAGCAGCAGTATTTAAGGGACCTCACAAGCCTTTTGAGGTCAGAGAATTTGAAGTGACCGACACCCCCGCAGGCTATGGCAGATGCACGCTGATCGCCAGCGGCATTTGCGGTACCGATCTGCATTTCGTGCGCGGTACGCTGGCGGTAGCACCCGAGAGCATCGTGGGCCACGAATTCGTGGGCAGACTGGTGGATTGCAATGCAGACGAGGCAGCAGCCTATGGGCTTTGCGTGGGCGATAACGTCATTGCGGACATTGCCGTTCCGTGCGGCGAGTGCCTGCTTTGCAAGACGGGCGATGACGCCAACTGCGTCAATATGCGCTGCACCAACGAGCCCAGCATCAACGAAGCGCCCTATCTTTGGGGCGGCTACACCGAGGTCAACTATACGCCCCTGACCAATCTGCTCAAGATCCCCGCAGAGCTGGATCCTGCCATGGTTGCCACCTTTGCGTGCCCCGGACCAACCGCCATCCATGCGTTCCGCCTGGCAAATCAGGCAGGCATTTCGCTGCATAAGGACATGGTTGCCGTGGTGCAGGGACTTGGTCCTGTAGGTTGCTTTGCGGTGCTGTATCTCAAGGCAATGGGCGTGGGCAAGGTGTATGCTATTACCGCGGGCGATAACAAGCAGCGCGAGGCTTTGGCAAAGGAGCTGGGCGCGGATGAGGTGTTCAACCTGACAAGAGAAGGCAAGGACGCGATCACCGCGCGCCTGCAGGCAGAGAACGGCGGACTTGGCGTGGATCTGTGCTTTGAGGCATCGGGTGCACCCGCAGCCGTGGCGCAGGGCATGGATATTCTGCGTAATCGCGGCGTGTATCTCATTCCCGGTCAGTACAGTAACAGTGGCGGCATTGAGATCCAGCCGCAGATCATTACCTTCAAGGCGCTGCAGATTTTGGGCTCCTCCCAGTATTCCATGATCGACGTGCGCGATTATCTTGCCTTTTTGTGCGCACATCCTGAGTGCCACAGCACCATTGTGTCGCTGGGCAGCCGCTATCAGGTAAGCGAGATCAACGAGGCAATTACCGACGCTATGGCGGGCGGCAACGTCAAAACGCTGCTTGTGCAGTAATTTGACATGACGGATATCATCATTTTCGGTGGTCAGAGCAACATGCAAGGACAGTCCGAGTGCCTGTCCGAGGCGCAGGTGGTTGCCAATGCGTATGAATATAAACTTCTGACCGATACGCTGCAGCCTCTGCAAAATCCCGTGGGCGAGGACGTGCGCTACGATGGCGGCAAGGGCTGGCGCTTTGACGTGGGCAGCTCTGCCGAGGATTGGCTGCGTGAGCACGTGCTGGGCAGCGCGTGCTATGGGCACACCAATCTCGTGCCCGCATTTTGCCGCGCGTATCTGGCGGTCACGGGCGGCGAGGTCGTGGCGGTGCATGCCGCTAAGGGCAGTACCGAAATCAAGGATTGGCTGCCCGGCACACCGGGCTATGAGGCGATCGTGCAAAAAGCGCGTGGCGCGATCCAAAAGGTGAAAGAGCAGGGAGAGCTTGGACGCATCTATTTCGTGTGGCTGCAGGGCGAGAGCGATGCCATTTTCTCCTGCGAAAAACGCGACTATATCGAGCGATTGCTGTTGCTGCAAAAGGGTCTGATGCTTGATTTGCACGTGGATGCGTTTGGCATGATCCGTGTGGGCAGATTTACGGGCGACGCACGCGACGACGCCATTATTGAAGCACAAAGAGCGGCGTGCAAGCACTACCGACATTTTTGGATGCTCAGCGAGCTTGCTGACGAACTGGAAGAGGACCCTGCGTGCATGAACCCCAACGTAGGCGGACACTTTGGCGCAAAGGGGCTGGAGATGCTGGGCGCGGATGCCGGAAGCACGCTGGGAAAATACCGAACGGGGGCAATGATGGAACATAAGATTTATGCCAGATATCCACTTGGAAACAAGAGAAGAGCATGGAGACAGGACAATTTTGTGTTGTCCAATTTCTCGGCACGCGCATCGGATATGCGCAAGTGCCTGCGAAACTGCAAGGACGCAGGCTTTAACACGGTCGAGATCGGTTGGGCAACCCACGAGCAGGCAGACGAGGCGGTCATTTACTGCGAGCAGGAGGGCTTGGATCTGATTTTCCAGGATCTTTCGCGCTATGGCGGCATGCAGCGCTATCGCCGCTGTGAAAAGGATGGGCTTGCCGAGGTCATTCGTGAAAAGCGCGCGTATAAGCGCGTGATCGGCTACTACATCTGGGATGAGCCGTGGAAGCAGGATCAGCTGGACGCGGCGCGTACCTTGACCGATGAATGTGAAAGAGAAGCGCCTGATCTGCTGCCCTTTACGGTAGCGATCCCCAGCTATAATCCCGATGACATTTGGGAGACCGACACCTTTGCGGCGTATCTGGAGCGGTACGTGACCACCATTGACCCGCCCATTCTGTCGCTGGACTATTATCCCGTGGGCTTGCCGGGCTACACGCTTGAGCGGCAGCTGGATGACTCCAAAATGTGGCTGGATCTTGGCTGCATGAAGGTGCTGGGCGAGAAGTACGGTTTGCCGCTTTGGTTCTATTATCAAGGCGTGGATCTGCATAAGGCAGGGTATTTCACCTTCCCCATGATCCGCTCCATGATGTACGCGGCTACCTTATATGGCTGCAAGGCGCTGCAGCATTTCTCGGCTGTCGGCTCGATCATTGATGAGGACGGCAACAAGGAATGGTCGTTTGAGGATCAAAAGGTGATCCACGAGGAATTCCGCAACCTGGGCGGCACGCTCATGGCGTTGACCTCCAAGCGCGTCATTCATGACGCAAGCGTGGATCCCGGCATTGCCGCGTACGCACAAATGCACCAGACCGAGACGGATAGCGCGTATCTCGCGGGCAAGCTGCCGCGCCGCGCATCGGTTGCCGAGTTTGAGGACGATTACGGAAACGGATATATCATGATCCTCAACCGCGACTACGAGCGCGCGCAGGATTTTGAGCTGTCCCTGAACGGCAATTACCGCCTGTACGAGGTTTCCAAAACCGACGGCTGCCAGTACGTGGTCGCCGACAGCACCGATTGCCTGCGCGTCAGCCTCGCCAAGGGTGACGCCGTGCTGTACCGCATCCAAAAAGCCGAGGACGATGCGTTCACCGTCGAATATCGGTTGATCAAATAATAATGAAGATTCCCCGATAGATGTAACTCTATCGGGGAATTTTTTTGTTTATTTTCTTACAAACCAAACAGGGGGTAATGCGGCTTCATCGGAGAGCGGATCGCGGTCGGCACGGGCGAAAATGGTTTGAATGGTTTGCTTCATGATGCGTGCGTCGCAGGCTTGCACGGGCGCGTCGCCAAGGAACCCGTCGGTGATGGCACCGTGGTAACGGAACGCGGTTTCAAACTGGGGGAAACGCGCCGAAATGTCGTTAGTAAACGAGCAATGGTGTCCGTGAATGTGGCGTGTGACCACCTCGCCCGACGCACGCTTGATCTTGACCTCGCGCGTCTGCTCGGTCAGGCGGTTGAGTACGCCCAGCATCTCGTCCACGGCGTGCAGATACGTGTTCTTGGCGTGCGAAACACCCACCAGCAGTACGTAACCGCCCATTTCGTAAAGCTTGCCGTAGCAGCTTTCGGGGGCTGTTCCCGATGGCACGTCAATCTCACCTTTGGCAAACGCCTCGGCTTTGGCGCGGTCGCCAAATACCACCATCGAATGCGTGGGATTCTCGGTGCGCAAGCCGCGTCCGTCCGCCACGCAGAAATCCGAGAACGCGCCAAGGCAGGTGGCAGGGTCGTTTACGTCCAGCACGATCTCCTTGCCAAGATTGCCCCAAGTATGAGCTGCCACGCAGAAAAGTCCGCCCTCGGCAGTAAAATATTCAATCAGTGCGTCCAAGAGCGTTTTGGCACCGCCCTCAATTTGCCCCACAAGGCGTAGGGAAGAGTGCATGAGCACCACGCGGTCGCGGGGGATGTTGAGAGAGGAGAGCTGGGAGAGCAGGTCGGATTTGGTATATGCAGACATCATAGGTGTTAAGATTTACTCCTTATAAACAAACATTTTTGTGCTGTAAAGCAGAATGATCTTGTCGGGGGCGTCGTTATAGAAAACCGTGATATAGCTGTCGCCTTTTGAAGAAACCTGCGCTGCGGTATCTAAATGCGTGGTCTGATATTCTGCGCTGTTGGCAACAAAGGTCTTGCCGCTTTCAAATTTGAAAACGTGATCGCGCCACGCCTTGGTGTTGGTAGGGAAGATGTTGGGGAAGGTGAGCAAAAAGCGCGCAAGGCTGAATTTGTTGCTTTCCATGGTGCGCAATTCGTCCTCCAGCACCGTAAAATTGCCGCCTTGTGCCCGCAGCAGCTGCACAAGTCCCTTGATACCGCCAAACAGGCAAACGATGAGCAAAATTGCCGCGGGGATGCCCACGATCAAAGGTGCAAACGGCTTGGGCAGGGCGGAATCCGCGATAAGGTACAGCATCAAAAAGAAGATGCCGCCCATAATGAGTATTGAGGCTGATCCGACAATGGAGCGCGTTGCTTCGCGGAACAGCTTTTTTTGCACGGATGCGTACGTTAAAACGGTTCTTTCGTCTTTCATACATACCTCTGAAATGTCAGTTTTGGAATATTATATCATATTGGTAAGGGCGTGTCAAGTGGCGGAGTAAAGGAAGGATGCCGAACAGGATTTTGAACCTATGCTTGCGCCAAGAGTTGAGGAAAGCGTTTGGGTGTTCTGCGCAAGCCATAGCCAATTTGCTCCTGCGTCGCAAAATGGCGAGGTTCTGAATCGGGTAAGTGGAGTGCACCAAAAGAATAGAGAGGGTCTCGCGGACGAATCGATGTAAGTCGCAAAAGGGTGAGGGTACCGAACAGGATTTTGAACCTATGCTTGCGCCAAGAGTTGAGGAAAGCGTTTGGGTATCCTGCGCAAGCCATAGCCAATTTGCTCCTTGCGTCGCAAAATGGCGAGGTTCTGAATCGGGTAAGTGGAGTGCACCAAAAGAATAGAGAGGGTCTCGCGGACGAATCGATGTAAGTCGCAAAAGGGTGAGGGCACCGAACAGGATTTTGAACCTATATTTGCGCTAACAGTCGTTCAAACCGTTTTCTTGCCCGGCGCAAATCTAACGCTCTTCGAGCGTGAGGTTCTGAATCGGTAAAAGTGAACGAAAAATAAGCAGAACATCCCTTACGGGACGATCTGCTTATTTTTGGCGCACCGAACAGGATTTAGAACCTATGCTTGCGCCAAGAGTTGAGGAAAGCGTTTGGGTATCCTGCGCAAGCCATAGCCGATTGCTCCTGCGTCGCAAACGGCGAGGTTCAAATCGGTGAAGGTGGGCGATAAGAACAAGGGAGATCCTTGTGGATCTCCCTTGTTCTTATGGCGCACCGAACAGGATTTGAACCTGCGGCACCAAGCGTCGGAGGCTTGTGCTCTATCCAGCTGAGCTACCGGTGCGTACCGTGTCATTATATCATATCCAATGCGTTTTTGCAACCCCTCGCATATAAAAAATCTTCGTCAAAATCCTGCAAAAAAGCCGATTCGCCGTATAAACACTTGGTTTTTGCGGCATCCTAACAAATGAAAAAACTTTTTGGAGAATTTTTCATTTTGGTATTGACAAACGCAAATGTTTCTGTTATAATAACCGATGTTGAAAATATTGCGGCATCGCCAAGCGGTAAGGCAACGGACTCTGACTCCGTCATTCCCTAGGTTCGAATCCTAGTGCCGCAGCCAATAAGAAAAGCCACCCACATGGGTGGCTTTTCTTATTGGCTGCGGCACCGGCAGATTCTCACCCAGCTTTTTGCGCACACCGTGCGCAAAAATTAGGTTCGCATTTGCCGCCCGAAGATCGGAGAGCGACTCGCGCAGCGAGGCATTCTCCAGGCGCAGGGCGCGGGAATTCTCGCCGTAAGGCGAGTACCCTAGTGCCGCAGGGTGGCTTTTCTTATTGGCTGCGGCACCGGTAGATCGTAGGGGCGTATATTTCGGCAGAGCCGAAATTCTGAACGCCCGCGGGCGACCGATGGTCGCCCCTACAATTCAAAAATTATTTGCAAAACCATAGATGCAAAGGCATTTTGGACAGATTCGAACCGCCACACTGTAGGGGACGACCTCCCAGGCGTCCCGAACAAATTCGTACAAACGGGTCGCCGAGGTAGCGAAGCGGCGACACGGTAGTGAATGACAGCCCATTCGCGGCTGTCAGAGCCGTGGCGTGACCGAGCCGCAGCGAGACCGTCGACCCCTACAAGGAGGAATCCAACATCCTTATGAGAAGTCCGCTTCGCGTGCCCTTTTCTATTTGCCGAGCTTGTACCACCGCGCTCACCGTTGTCGAGATGCTGCATATACTGTCGATAGGACGGGCGGCGCAGGCTGCTTGTCCAACGCAACAAAAGGAGATATGCTATGGCAACCTTTACCAATAGAGCCACGCTGTCGTATAACGGCAGAACCGTGGATTCCAATACCGTTACGGGCACGTTTTTGCAGACGCTGAACGTGACCAAGACCCCTCTGACCGGCACGTATACGGCAGGGGAGACCGTCACCTATACCGTTTCCATGGTCAACGCGGGCGCGACACCCCTGACGGGCTTGACGCTGAGTGACGACCTGGGCGCATTTGACTACGGCGGCGTGCTCGTTTATCCGCTGACCCTTGTGACCGACGCCATTTTGTACTACGTGGACGGCGTGCTGCAGCCCACTCCCACCGTGGCATCGACCGAGCCGTTTGTGCTGCAGGGCATTACCGTGCCTGCAGGCGGCGATGCGGTCATTGTGTACCAGGCGGTCGTGAGCGATGCCGCACCGCTTGAGGTGGGCGGGCTGATCACCAACACCGCAACCGTCAGCGGTGGCGGACTTATCGACCCCTTGAGCGATGATGCGACCGTGAGCGTGGAGAACGCGCCCTTCCTGACCATTAACAAGGCGCTCTCGCCCGTCACCGTGCCTGAAAACGGTACGCTGACCTATACCTTTACCATTCAGAACTACGGTAACACCGCAGCCGTTGCAACCGATGACGTCATTGTCAACGACACCTTTGATCCCGTGCTGGATCTGTTGTCTGTCACCTTGAACGGTGTGGCGCTGGTCGAGGGTACGGGTTACACGTACAATGCCGTGACAGGTGAGTTTGCTACCACCGCAGGCACCATCACCGTGCCTGCCGCAACCTTTACGCGCGCGCCTGACGGCACCGTGCTGGTCACGCCCGGTGAAGCGACCTTGGTGGTCGTGGGCACCATCTGATATTTTTTGGGGGCATCCGCAAGGGTGCCCCCTTTTTTGTTGCCCGCTTGGCGGCTGATAATGCGCGCTTATTCTTGACTTTCATTGGAATTGGCGTTATAATGGGTTTATATCATTCCAAGGAGGCGCGCTATGCAGTTGCCAAGCAGCATTTTTTCGGGCTATCACGGATCCTGTCATTGCCAGGGCATTGCCGTGGATACGGTCAAGGGGTACGTGTACTATTCCTTTACCACCAAGTTGATCAAGACAGATCTTTCGGGAAAGCTGATCGGCAGCGTGGACGGCTTGATCGGGCATCTGGGCTGCATTGACTTTTGCGAGAGCGATGGGCGCGTGTACGGCTCGCTGGAATACAAGAACGACGCCATCGGCAAGGGCATTTTGCGCGCCTTGGGTGACGCGGACAAGCAGATCGCCAACGCGTTTTACTGCGCCATCTTTGACGCGGACCGCATTGATCGCGTGGGAATGGACGCCGAGCGTGACGGTGTGATGCGTGCGGTCTATCTGCCCGAGGTGGTGGCGGATTTTGAAGCGAGCGTGGTGCAGGACGGTAAGGAGCTGCCTCACCGATATGCCTGCAGCGGCATTGACGGCACGGCGCGCGGTCCTATGTGGGGATGCGCGAACGGCAAGCAGTATTTGCAGATCTGCTACGGCGTGTACGGGGACGTGGCGCGCACCGACAACGATTATCAGGTCATTCTTGGCTTTGATACCGATTCTTGGTGGGAGACCTTGGCGCAGCCGCTTTGCCAGGAAAATATGCACCAAAGTGGGGCGCACAGCGTGACCAAGTGCTTTTTGCATACGGGAAATACCAACTGGGGCGTGCAGAATCTGGAGTACGATGCCTACAGCGGCAGATGGCTTTTGGCGGTATATCCCGGCAAAAAGCCGCAGTTTGAAAACTTTAGCATGTTTGTCGTGGACGGCGGCGCAGCACCTGTGCGCGGTGTACACGAGGTGTACGGCGAGGGTATTGATCATCTGCGCGTGGCAGGGCAGAGCCATTTTCCGTATGGCTCGACCGGCATGTGCGCTTTAGGCGACGGACGCTACTATTTTTCGGAATCGGGCAAGCACCCTGAGCACGGGCAATACACCAACGTGACGCTTTGGCGCGCGACGGGCGACCCCGATCAGCCTTTTGAAAGGATCTTGGACGCATGAGCATTGAAATTTTATATAAGCAGGATGGCTTTGTCCCGTTTTTTAAAGCGGTGGCAGGTAAGCGCGTGGCGGTGCTTTACGACGTCAATACCGCGCCGTATGCCCAGCCGCTTTGCACGCAGCTGACCGATGCAGGTTGCACCGTGACTGAGGTATATTATCCCGACGCGCAGCTGCTGCCCGCCGAGGACAAGTGCGCCACGGCGCAAGCGGCTGCAGATCGCGCGGATTACGTGCTGGCGGTGGGCAGCGGTACGCTCAACGATATGGCAAAATCGGTTGCCACGCATGCGAACATTCCCTCGGGCGTGCTGCCCACGGCGGCAAGCATGGATGGCTATTGCTCGGCGGGTGCGGCGCTGATGCGTGACGGGTTTAAGGTGACCGACACGGTCAATCCTCCCGCGCACGTGCTGGTGGATGCCGAGGTCATCAAGACCGCACCGCGCATCATGACGGCGGCAGGCTTTGGCGACATTGTGGGCAAATACACCTGCCTTGCCGACTGGCAGCTGGCGCATATTCTGCACGGCGAGCCGATCCACAAGGAGGCGTTTGCCATGATGGAGCAGGCAAGGGAGGCTTGCATGGCGGCGTATACGGGGCTTGCGCGCAATGACAGCCAAGCCATTGAGGCGCTGACGGCAGCCCTGCTAAAAGCCGGGCTTTCGATGGCAATGTGCGGCAACTCGCGCCCCGCAAGCGGCAGCGAGCACCATCAGTCGCACTTTCTGGAAATGGATTTTGCGCGCCGCGGTGAGGAGATCCCCGCGCACGGCATCAAGGTGGGCATTGGCACGCTGGTCTCGCTTTGGCTGTACGAATACGTTTGCACCAACCGCGTGCCCTGCAAAAATGCCGAGCAGGTGTATGCACTGTGCAAGACGTTGCCGCGCTGGCAGGACGTGCGCGACCTTTTGGCAGGTCTTGGCTGCCCCGTGCGCTTTTCCGAGATTGGCGTGCGCGAGCAGGTCATGCGCGACATGATCGAGCAGGCGCACACCGTGCGCGACCGCTACACCGTGCTGACGCTGGTGCACGAGCTGGGACTTTCCAAGTCTCTTACCCCCGCGCTGCTTGCGCTTTTTTACTGAACAGTAGCCGTACGGGAATCGAACCGAATTGCCCGAGGGCGGTGCATTTATGCGTCTTTCGGCGTGCTTTTACTCGCAAGATTGGTATCTTGCTTCGCAAAATCCCACCAAAATCCATCAAAAATGCATTCGCTCTCGGGTGCGAGCAGTTTTGACGCAGCAGATTTTTTTGAGCCCAAAAGCTTTTCCCGCAGGGCATATAGGCAATATGTCCAAGGGGAAAGATAAAGGGA
>JAZRQR010000032.1:0-8390 GCA_045650025.1 Eubacteriales bacterium | reverse complement strand
TCTGGTAGAACCGCCTACAAGCAGGCACTTATCGATCTGAGAAACGCTCAGGCCCGCGTCAGCAAGAGCCTTCTTGGTGGGAACCATTGCGCGATCTACCAGATCTGCAGTGATGCGGTCGAACTCAGCTCTGGTCAGGGTTGCCTCAAAGTGGAGAGGACCTGCGCTGGTTGCGGTAATGAAAGGCAGGTTGATATCTGCGCTCATCATGCCGGAAAGCTCGATCTTTGCCTTTTCTGCTGCGTCCTTGAGTCTCTGGAGCACCATCTTGTCCTTGCGCAGGTCTACGCCATTCTCGCGCTGGAACTTGTCTGCCATCCAGTCAATGATTCTCTGGTCAAAGTCGTCGCCACCCAGCTTGGTGTCGCCGTTGGTTGCCAGAACCTCAAATACGCCATCCGAGATCTCCAGAATGGATACGTCGAAGGTACCGCCACCCAGGTCGAATACCATGATCTTCTGCTCGATCTCCTTGTCCATACCGTATGCAAGTGCTGCAGCGGTGGGCTCGTTGATGATTCTCTTAACGTCCAGACCCGCGATCTTACCTGCATCCTTGGTTGCCTGACGCTGTGCGTCGGAGAAGTATGCGGGAACGGTGATGACTGCCTCGGTCACGGTGGTGCCAAGGTAGCTCTCTGCATCAGCCTTGAGCTTCTGCAGGATCATTGCGGAGATCTCCTGAGGAGTGTAAGCCTTACCGTCAATGTTGGTCTTGTATGCAGAGCCCATTTCTCTCTTGATCGAGATAACGGTTCTGTCGGGGTTGGTGATCGCCTGTCTCTTTGCTACCTGACCGACCATTCTTTCGCCGGTCTTGGAGAATGGGACAACCGAAGGGGTGGTTCTGCTGCCTTCGGGATTGGGGATAACGATGGGCTCAGAGCCCTCAAATACTGCTACGCAAGAGTTGGTTGTACCTAAATCTATACCGATGATCTTTCCCATAATAATGTTTCCTCCTTAAATATGGTAATGAATTGGATTTCTTTTTTTAGTTTGCGACGATGACCATGGCAAAGCGCAGAATCTTATCGCCCTTTGCATAGCCCTTTTGGTAAACCTCGGTGATCTCGCTCTCACCGTACTGCTCGTCTTCAATATGCATGACGGCATTGTGCTTTTCGGGGTCAAAGGTCTCGCCCTTTGCGCCAAAAGCGGTCACGCCCATCTTGGCAAGCGCGTCCTCAGCACCCTTAAGCGTCATGGCAAGTCCCTTTTGCAGAGCCTCTGCTTCACCCACGCCAACAGCGCGCTCCAGATTGTCCAGAATCGGGAGAATGCCCTTGAGTGCGTCTGCATACGCGTCTGCGTAAATGCCGTCCTTTTCCTTTGCGGTGCGGCGGCGGTAGTTATCGTATTCTGCGATCATGCGCATATACTTGTCTTTTTCAGCTGCCAGCTCGGCGTTTGCCGCATCCAGCTTGCCCTGCAGCTCGGCAATCTCTGCCTCTGCCTTCTTTTGCTTCTTTTTATCCGAGCGGCTCGCCTTTTCCTCAGGCTCGCTCTGCACCTCGGCTGCTTCCGCTTCGGGCACCTGCGCCTCTACGGTCTCATCCGTCGGTTTTTGTGTCTGTTCCATTGGGTGTTCCTCCGTTTAAAAGTTTGGTGTCCTCGCCAAGCAGATCCGCAATGTTGCCGCTCAGGCTCTCCAGGGTTGCCAGCACCTTGGCGTAGTCCATACGGCGCGGACCGATGATGCCGATCGCACCGATGGTCTTTCCGTCCTTTACGATATTCTTATATACCATAGCCGAATTGTTCATAGGCCCCGTCATGCCGCCGGCACCGAACACCACGTTGACGTCCTTGCCCTCGCCCGAGGAGACCAGATCCAAAATCTCATCCTGTCCTTCCAGGGCGCCAAGCACGTGCTTGAGTGTGTCGCGGTCCTCAAATTCGGGATACTGCAGCAGCTGATCAATGCCGCTCCAGCGAACCTCGCCGTCGTCCAGCTCGTTGAGCGTTTCGTAAACCGCCTTGATCACGGGAGAGACAAGCCCTGCCTGCGCACCCATCTCTGCTTCCATATTCATAATGATGGGCAGATTGATCTGATGCGAGGTCAGCCCTGCGATGCTTGCATTGAGCACGCTTGAGAGTCGCGCGGTCACGTCCGCGGTAATCTCCTGCTCGGTGTGCACGCTGCGGGTCTTAACGTCGCTGGACGCTGCAACCATGACCACGATAAACTCGGTAGGTCTGATATAAATGATCTCAAAGCGATTGATGCGCGCGGCGCTTGCGCGAGGCTTGATGGCAATGCCCGTATAGTTGGTCAGGTTAGACGCCACACGCGAGGCTGCCAGCAGCACCTCGTCCAGCTCGTGCATCTTGGATTTCAGCAGTCCACCGATCTCCTTGATGTCGTGCGCGGTCATTGCATAGTGCTCGATGAGCGAATCTACGTAAAAGCGGTAACCCAGCTCACTTGGCACTCTGCCCGCAGAGGTGTGAGGCTGTACCAGATATCCCATGTCCTCCAGCTCTGCCATTTCGTTACGAATGGTAGCAGACGAGCAAACGATCTGCTGATTTGCCATGAGCGACTTAGAACCAACCGGTTCTCCCTCGGCAATATGTGCCTCAACGATCGCCTTCAATATTAACTTTTTGCGCTCGCTGAGCCCTTCGTGCTTGCCTGCCATGCCGGATCTCCTCTCTTTTGGGTATCTTTTGACGTTTTTTAGCACTCTTTTTATCCAAGTGCTAACCGCTGACATAAATTTATCACTTTTCAGTCGTTTTGTCAAGTCCCCTGTGGCGTTTTGTTTGTTAATATTTTATGAACTCTGCTAAATTCGCAGGTGAGTGCTAACACGTACACATGCATTAGTATAGAAAAAATCGGGCGGAATATACCATGCCGCGCAAATCCCGGGTGCTTGCTTGCCTGGCTTTCATATCCTATAAAAAAACGGACAGGGATGGTTTTCCCTGTCCTTATCGGTTTACTTCAGATCCACGCGGTTGCGCGTATCTCCCTTTTGGAATGCCGCAATGTTTTGGCAGATCTCGTCCAGACATCTCGCGCGTGCCTCGGCGGATGCCCAAGCCATATGGGGCGTCAGGCACGCAGCGGGGTGATCCTTGATGGCAAAGAAGGGGTGCTCTGCGGAAAACGGTTCGGTACTGAACACGTCACAGCCCACACCGCTGATCCTTCCCTCTGCCAGCGCCCCGGCAATCGCCGCTTCATCCCACACAGCGCCTCTGGCTACGTTGATCAGAATGGGCTTTTTGTCCATCATGGCGATCTGCTCCCTGCCGATCATGCCGCGGCTCTCGTCATTGAGCGGCGTGTGCAGCGAGATGACGTCGCACTCGCGCAGAATGGTCTCCAGATCGGTGCACTCGGGGCTGTCGGGATGGCGCTTATACGCCAGCACGCGGCAGCCAAAGGCGCGCGCGATCTCGCCTACCTTTTTACCAATATTGCCATAGCCCACAATGCCCCAGGTCTTGCCGCAAAGCTCGTGATACACGGGCACGAGCAGATTGGGACTGCTCTGGCTTGAATACCAGCCGCTCTGCACGGAGGCGGTATAGGTGGGCAGATACGAGCAAAGATTCAGCGCCATGGCAACCGTCAGCTGCGCCACGCTCTGCGTGGAATAGCCCACCACGTTGCACACGGCAATGCCCTTCTCACGGCAGTACGCCACGTCAATATTATCGTAACCCGTTGCAAAAATGCAGATCAGCTTGAGCGCGTCCGCAGAGACAAGCACCTCTGCCGTCAGCTTGACCTTATTGATCAGCGCGACCTCGCAGCCACCCAGACGCACCTTGACCTCGTCCGGCGTGCTGGCATCG
The DNA here is from genome assembly GCA_045650025.1 of Eubacteriales bacterium. GTDB lineage: Bacteria > Bacillota > Clostridia > Oscillospirales > CAG-272 > SVQP01. Next base: position 4,574 of record JAZRQR010000032.1, on the reverse strand, counting down.
TACACGGTTACGTTGCCGTATGCCTCCAAGGCTGTATATTCCAGATCCATGCCAATGCTGGCACGGTCAAATACCGTAATATTCATGTAATTTCTCCTGTTGGTTGATTATTTACAGTATAGCAAATGACGCGCTGTTTGTCAAGAAGCATTCATTTTTAAAAATATTTTCCGCTTTTTCATCAAAGCTTACATGCATATTCATATTTGTGTCACATTTCTACTATATAATGAAAGTGAATTTTTATGTTTAAGAGGGTATTTTTGAATGCTTCAACTGAAAAACATTGTCAAAACCTATACGGTTGGCGATAACGTCGTTCACGCGCTGGGCGGCATTTCGCTGAATTTCCGTAACAGTGAGTTTGTGTCCATCCTCGGCCCTTCCGGCTGTGGTAAGACCACGACTCTCAATATCATCGGAGGACTTGACCGCTATACATCGGGCGATTTGCTGATCAATGGCAAATCCACCACCATGTACAAGGACCGCGATTGGGACACGTACCGTAACCACTCGATCGGCTTTGTATTCCAGAGCTATAACCTCATCCCTCACCAGAGCGTGCTTGCCAACGTGGAGCTTGCGCTGACCGTTTCGGGCGTACCGCGCGCCGAGCGCCGCCGCAGAGCCAAGGAGGCACTTGAAAAGGTAGGACTTGGTGACCAGCTCTCCAAGCGTCCCTCGCAGATGTCGGGCGGCCAGATGCAGCGTGTTTCGATTGCAAGAGCACTGGTCAACGACCCTGACATCCTGCTTGCCGACGAGCCTACGGGTGCACTTGACACGGTCACCAGCGTGCAGATCATGGAGCTGCTCAAGGAGATCTCCAAGGACAAGCTGGTTATCATGGTCACGCATAACCGCGAGCTTGCCGAGCAGTATTCCACGCGTATCGTCAACCTGCGCGACGGTCACGTGATCGGTGACTCGGATCCCTACGAGCCCGAGGAAAAGGAAGTGGACGCAGCACGCACCGCTCCCGCCAAGGTTGCCAAGGGCAAGGCAAAAATGTCCACCAAGACCGCCTTTAACCTCTCGCTTAACAACCTGATGACCAAAAAGGCGCGTACCTTCCTGACCTCGTTTGCCGGCAGTATCGGTATTATCGGCATTGCACTCATCCTTTCCCTTTCCACCGGTATCAATCTCTTCATTGACCAGGTGCAGGAGGACACGCTTTCCACCTATCCTATCACCATTTACAAGACCGAGCAGGACTACTCCGCGCTCATGGGCGCTATGCAGCAGACCCAGGAGGACGTGGAAGGCCGTGAACCCGACGACCACACCATTTACGTGGACGACTCGCTTGACCAGCTGGTTTCCGCCTCTACCTCCTCTGTCGAAAACAATCTGCCTGCGTTCAAGGAATTCCTGGACGAGCACGAGGAGGAGCTGCGCGATTACGTGCTGGAGATCCGCTACACCTACAATTACACCCTGAAGGTTTACTCCGAGGACGGTAAGACGCAGGTCAACCCCACCACCATCTTTGAAAATATGGGTCCCGCCTTCTCCGGCATGTCCGACATGATGGCAATGCTTGGCAGCATGGGCGGCGGATTTAACACCTTTGAGCAGATGATCGATAACAGAGAGCTGATCCAATCGCAGTACGAGCTGGTTGGCAAGAACAGCGAATGGGCAGACGATCCTACCGAGATCATGCTGGTGCTGGATAAGAACAACGCCATCAGCAACATGGTGCTGTATATGCTGGGCATCAAGGATCAGGATGAGATCCCTGATATGCTCATCGAGCTCTTTACCAATCCCGATTATGAGATCCCCAAAACCGATCCCTTTGACGTAGACGACTTTATCGGTATGACCTTCTTAGTTGTGCCCGACAGCGCGTACTACTATGAATCCGAGGAAACCTTTACCGTGGACGGCAAGGAATACCACATCTGGCGTGACGTGCGTAACGATCCCGATTACGATGCCGAAAAGTTTGTAAAGGAAAACGGCATTGAGATCACCATCTCGGGTATCATTCGTCCCTCCAACGATGCCATTGCCGCATCCATCTCTTCCCCCATTGCTTACAACACCTCCCTGCAGTCCTACATGCAGGAGATCATCCGCGACAGTGACGTAGTCAAGGCACAAAAAAAGCTGCCCGACTACGATATTACCACCGGCTTGGAATTTGACCACGGTCAGTATCTGGGACTCTCTGCTTCCGAAAAAGCAAGCCTGTTTGACAGCTTTATTCTGAGCAATCAGGAAGCCATGATTCAGATCATGGTGGACTTCATAACAGAAGCCGAGAAGAATCCCGAGCAGGGCTCTATGCTCCAGGGCATGACCCGTGATGATAAGATCAACTTTATCATGGAGCAGTTTGACTCTCTTGCAGGCTCACACCCCGACATTTACAAGTCGATCATGCTGGGCATGATGAAGCAAAGCATGGGCGCGGCTTACGACAGCTACGCAAGCTACTTTGAGAGCATGAGCGCCGAGCAGCTCAAGAGCATGATGGAGCAGGCAGGCTCCTCTGCTACCGAGGGCGAAAAGGCATTGCGCGGCTATTTACAGAGCCTGACCGACAACCAACTGGATTCCACCGTGGTTTCGATCAAGGGCGGCAACAGCGCGGGCAGCAGCGACGTACGTGATCGCTACACCGACGAGCAGCTGGTGCAGGCATTCATGGAAAGCTACATGGGCTTTGACAAGCAGCAAAAGGCGCTTCTGTATGATGAATACATGCCCAACGTTCTCTCCAAGAACAGCAAGGACGACGTCATGGAGGCGTTTGGCTGGTATCTGGACGAGCAGCCCGCTTCGATCAGCATTTACTCCAAGGACTTTGCTTCCAAGGACTACATCTCCGCGCTGATCGATCAGTACAACAAGGATTGCGAGGCAGACAACCGCGAGCAAGACGTCATTCACTACACCGACCTGATCGGCTTGATGATGTCCTCGATCACCATTATCATTGACGTAATTTCCTACGTACTGATCGCATTCGTTTCGATCTCGCTGGTCGTTTCCTCGATCATGATCGGTATTATCACCTACATCTCGGTACTGGAGCGTACCAAGGAGATCGGTATTCTGCGCTCGATTGGTGCGTCTAAGATGGATATTTCCAAGGTGTTCAATGCAGAGACCGCTATCGTGGGTCTGACGGCAGGCTTGATCGGTATCACCATCACCGTCCTGCTCAATTTCCCGATCAGCTGGATCGTGCAGGCGCTGTCCGGTATGTCGGGCATTCACGCAGTACTTCCCTGGTGGGGCGCGCTTGGCTTGGTAGCCATCAGCATGTCGCTGACTCTGGTTGCAGGCTTGTTCCCCTCTTGGTTGGCATCCAAGAAGGATCCCGTTGAAGCATTGCGCAGCGAATAAAAAAGAAAATAATACCTTGCAAGGCAGGATTTGGTAAAAATCCTGCCTTGCTTTCATATGCTGCCAATCGCGGCAGATGTTGTGTGTTGACGGCTGCTCTTTCGGGTGTTAGAATAAGCACGTGGCAAGCAAAGCCGCAATCTCACATAAGGAGCACATACTGATGAACACCAAAATGATAATCAAAATATTTCTCCCCATCGTGGGCGCACTTGCACTGATCGCGGTGATCGTGGCTTGCGCAGCGGTTGGAACGACCACGGAAAACGGCAGCGAGCAGCAAAGCACGACCGAATCGAACACCATAGCCCCCGAGAGCACCACACCTGCGGACACGACCGCGACGGAGAGCACGACCGAGGCACCTACAACCGATGCGACAACCGACTCGACCGCACAAGATCCCACGCAAGAAAGCACCACCGCAGAGCAGACTACGCAGCCTGAACCTCCCTCCACCGAGCAAAGCACCGAGCAAGACTCGCAGGACCAGCCATCGGACACTACCCAGAGCAGCGAGCCTGACTCAACCGATGCCGAGCAATCCCCCGATAGCGAGAGCAGCGAGGTGAGCGAGCAATAAGAAAGATCCGCCTTTGCGCAACTTCTCATAAGGAAGTTGCGCAGTTTTATTCGCCTGCGGCGAGTGATATTGCTTTGCAGTGATATTCGGCTTGTGCCGAGTGGTATTCGCTACGCGAGTTTTATGGCGAATAAAATATCACGAAAGCCGTAGGCTTTCATATCACTGTCGCTTGCGACAATATCACTCCGACGAAGTCGGAATATCACTCTTGCTTTCTCTGCCAATTTGTGGTATAATGGGTTTAGCAAAAGCCTCCCTCCGAGAGGGAGGTGGCACGGCGTAGCCGTGACGGAAGGAGCCTGCGTGACTTTAGGTGCGTGCTAACTTTATTGTAACGCACTCTCCCTCAGTCGCCTTCGGCGCCAACTCCCTCACGGAGGGAGCCTTGGGCTCGTGCAACCTTAGGGGTATGGGCTTTGCCCTATGCCCGCGTTGCTTGCAACGCTGTAATACAAAGGCGAAACTGGTGATAAATATACAAATCAAGTAAGGAACAAGTGCCTATGGCTAAAGCAATAACGCCTTTTGCTTATCCGGCGCAAATTTAACCAAGCGCCACCAGGCGCTTGGCGGGGTTCTGAATCGGGGCGCAGCGCGAGGAGCTGGTGGAGGGATTCAGAAC
>JAZRQR010000031.1:0-11177 GCA_045650025.1 Eubacteriales bacterium | reverse complement strand
CTGCACCCCAGCGGATAAAAAAGCAAAAACGGACACGCAAATGAGCCTCCACGCTGGGGAGGATACCTGCAAGCAGGTTTGACCGCGGAGCGTGCTTGCACGCGGGCGGTGGTGGGGGTTCCCACACGGTCGCTCCCTTGTGTCTTATAAAAAGCGAATCCGCACAAACTTTTTTGCATGTTAACCCTACCAATTTGCATGTTGGACAAAATCGCATGATTTTTTGATATATTACGTTTCAGACAAGATCGAAAAACGCAATTTGGAGCTCATCAACCAAAGGCTTGCAGATGAGAATGAAGCATAAAACTACCACAAAGACCAATTAAATTCACAAAAACCCCCACCCGCACAACGTGCGGATGGGGGTTTTCTTTACATATCCTCAACCTGCTCAAAGGTTTCGCGGACGCGGAAGATCAGCGAAATGCACCAAATGGCTGCCAGCGCTACTACCACGTATACAATGCGCGACAGTACCGCGCCCTGCCCGCCAAACAGCCAGGCTACCACGTCAAAGCCAAACAACCCGACGCTGCCCCAGTTCAGCCCGCCAATGGCAGCTAAGATCAATGCAACTCGATCTACGATAGGCATCATACTCATTTCTCCTGTTGTGTTTGATAGCTTGGATAAACTCCATGCATAGTTTGTGCCGTTTTTGCCCTTTTATGCCCGAAAATTTTGTTTTGCAGCTTGAAATATTAGAAAACATACCGATTGACACAGAACAAAAGATGTGTTATACTATAAATTGAATTAGTATGTACACATTCAAATTATCATAAATAAAAGGAGACTTACTATGCATTGGTCAGAAGAAATTGCAAAAAAGGTCATTGCGCAAAACCCCGATAAGGACGAGTACGTTTGCGCTGCCGGTGTTTCTCCCTCCGGTTCGGTTCACATTGGTAACTTTCGCGATCTGGCAACCTCTTATATGGTGCTCAAGGCGCTGGAAAAGCAGGGCAAAAAGGCAAGATTGCTGATTTCCTGGGACGACTATGACCGTTGCCGCAAGATCCCCGCAAACGTGCAGGCGGTGGTTGGCAACGACTACGACAAATATATCGGCTGCCCTTACGTGGATATTCCCGACCCCTGGGGCTGCCACGAAAACTACGCGCAGCACTTTGAAGAGGAATTTTTGAAGGGCATCGCTCCCTTTGGCATTAGGCTCGACTGCCGCTTCCAGGCAGACATGTACCGCTCCGGCGCTTACACCGAGGCAATTCTGGAATCCATTCGCAAGCGCGGCGAGATCTTTGAGATCTTAGACTCCTTCAAGACCAAGGACAAGAGCAAGAGCGAAGAGGAGCTCAAGGCAGATCACGATGCGGAAAAGGCTGTTTACAGCCCCGTCAGCATCTTCTGTGACGCTTGCCACACCGACTTTACCACCATCACCTCCTTCTCCGAGGACGGCACCGAGGCAGACTACACCTGCCGCTGCGGTCACGCAGGTCACTTCAACTTCCTCCAGAACCACAACTGCAAGCTGGGCTGGAAGGTGGACTGGGCAATGCGCTGGAGACACGAGGGCGTAGACTTTGAGCCGGGCGGTAAGGATCACTCTGCACCCACGGGTTCTTACAACAACTCCAAGCAGATCGCAAAGCGCGTATTTAACCATCAGGCTCCCCTGTACCAGGGATATGAGTTCATTGGTATCAAGGGTCAGGCAGGTAAGATGTCCTCCTCTTCCGGCATCAACCTCACCCCCGACACCATGCTCAAGCTGTATCAGCCCGAGGTTCTGCTCTGGTTGTACGCCAAGACCGAGCCGCTCAAGGCATTTGACGTTTGCTTTGACGACGGCATTCTGCGCCAGTATTTCGAGTTTGACAAGATGCTCTCCGACTGGCGCGAGGGCAAGGCAAACGATGCGGTTGCATCGGTCATGGAAAAGTGCGAGATCGAGGGCAGACACGTAGAGACCGTTCCCATGGGTCTGCTTGTTCAGCTTGGCTCGATCGTGGACTTCAACGTACCGCTGCTGGAGACCGTGTTTGAAAAGATCGGCACGCCCTATAAGTACGAGCAGTTTGCCGACAGACTGGAAAGAGCAAAGTTCTGGCTGGAGCAGTGCGCTCCCGAGCAGGTCAACCGTCTGCGCCAGACCCGTAACTTTGAGGTATTTGAGCAGCTGACCGAGCAGGAAAAGCAGATGATCGCGCTGCTGCACGACGTGATCGCCAAGGGTGGCTACACGCTCGACGAGCTCAACACCGCCATTTACGACATTCCCAAGCAGGTTTACCCCGAGCTTGCCGACTCCAAGGAGATCAAAGGCATTCAGGGCAACTTCTTCAAGACCGTATATAAGCTGCTGATCGACAAGGAGCAGGGTCCCAGACTGTATCTGTTCCTGTACGCGATTCACGCCGACAAGTACGTGCACCTGCTGGACTTCTCCTGCCCCAAGACCGAGGCAGAAATCGCTGCTGAGCAGGCTTGCCAGGCTTGCGACGAGCCCACAGAGGAGACCCCCGCACAGCCCGAGGCACCCAGAGGCGAGGCTGACCCCGTACAGCCCGTTAAGGAGCAGTGCACCATTGAGGACTTTGACAAGATCGACCTGCGCGTTTGCAAGATCCTCAAGGCAGAAACGCTGCGCAAGTCCAACGCTTGCCTCAAGCTGACGCTGGACGACGGCATTGGTGAGAGAGTGATCATGTCCTCGATTAAGGCAGAGTACACCCCCGAGTCGATCATCGGCAAGAAGATCATTGTCATTGCAAACCTCAAGCCCAACCGTATTTGCAACATCAACTCGCAGGGCATGCTGCTGGCAGCAACCAACAACGCATGCGGCTGCAAGGTCATCTTTGTAGACGACAGCGTCCCCACCGGCACGCAGATTCACTAAGCTACCCAAAAGGGCTGAGATCACGTGATCTCAGCCCCTTTTTTTTGTTAGCGGCGGGACGTAAAGCCCCGCCCTACGGTATTTTTACTTTCCCTCTCTGCCGCGCATGCCGCGTGTGCGCGCGGGCGTTGTGGTGGTGGCTTCGGTGCTCATACCGTCACTCAGCGCCTCGCTGACGTCTCCGGCAACACTGCCAAGCGCACCCTCTGTGGTGGGAGCTTCGGTAGTCGGTGCTTGCGTGGTGGGCGCTTGGGTCGTCTTGGCGGTGGTATCGGTGTTTTCATTCACACCGCTATCATCACTCTCCGGTCCGACACAGCCAACCGCACATGCCGTGATCGCGCCCAGCACAAGCGCCAGCGCCATCACCTTAGAAAAATGCTTCATGCTTTGATCCTCCGTTTGTTTTAAGATCGGTATTAGTATGCGCGCTCCTGCGCCACTTTTGCGTGGAAAAATGCGAGATGCTTGACAATTTGCGGTGAATTATGTATAATAAACATAACGCATACGTACGCTTTACTACATATTCCAAGGAGAGTGCCATGAGAACACGCCTGTGCTTTGCTTTGAGCTTATGTATTTTACTGGGCGCGCTGATCCTGCCAACGTCCGCCGGCGACACAACGCCGCTGACCTTGGTACAGGACGGGATCGCCGAGCCCGGACAGTCCTGCACCCTGACGCTTCATATTCCCGCCACACAATTGGCCGGCGGATTTTTTACCCTGCAATACGACGCCTCGCTCTTTTTGCTGACCAACGTGACGCTTTTGCAAGCAACCGAGCAGCTGACCCTGACCTACAAGGATCACAGCGGCAAGGTCAACCTGCTGCTGGATGCGGCGCAAAACGTGCAGGTGGACGGCGCGCTGCTGCTTTTGCACTTTGACAGTCTGGAGGAGGCACAGCCCGGCACGTATCCCATTACCTGTAACGTGCCCGAAAGCACCTCCTTTTACGCGCTTGACGAGGACGGTAGCACCTATCCCTTGTCCATTGGCGGCTGCTCGGGCACGCTGACGCTCAGCACCCCTGCGCTCCCCGCCTGCCCTGCGCGTTATCTGGCTTGCCAGGAGACCAACCCCACCTCGGACGGCAGCTTTTACCTGCGCCTTTGTGCGCTGGCAGATCCCAACGCCACGCTTTTGCAGGGCAGCTACGGCTTTGTTTGCAGCGTGACCGATGCACAGGGCACGCGCGAGCTGACGCTTGACGGCTCGGAGCTGCTGACGCAAATTGAGGGCGGCGACAAGGTCTACACCGCCACATCGCTGGGCGGCAGCATCTATTTCGCAACGCTCTTACTGCCCGCCACGGGCGACGTCACCATCACGCTCTCCCCTTACGTACAGATCGACGGTCAAACGCTTTACGGCGGTTCTTACACGCTTCTTTACGCAAACGGCGTTTATATGGGCACTTCTTACACCTGATTTGGCGTGCATTTTTCACAAATTGCAAAAATATTGCCGATATTCTGTTGACAATTTCACAGAAATAGTATAGAATAATGGTATCATAATAATGAAAAGGAGATTTTCATCATGAAAAAATTACTGGCTCTGGTTCTTTCCATGCTGCTGGTTGCTTCCTGCTTCGCATTCGTTGCTGCTGCTGAAGAAGAGACCACCGCTGCTGCTGAAGAAACCACTGTTACTGAAGAAACCACCGAAGGCGAAACCGTTGCTTACTCCAACACCCTGGTCACCTTCAACGACCAGGCTAAGGAATGGAAGCTCATCACCTCCCCCAACGGCATCAACAAGACTTTCTTTAAGTCCGAGTGGGAAGGCGCAAGACTTGAGATCAAGGACGTTGGCGACCCCTACGTAACCATTCCTTTCTCCAACTACATCAAGAAGGCAGGCCTTGAAAAGCTGGATTCCGCTTCTTACCCCTACATCGCGTTCAAGATGAAGGTTGAAGGTTACGTTGACGACATCGAGCTGTTCGTTTGCGCTGGCACCATTAGCGGTCCTACCCCCGATTACGCTACCACCACCGCATATCCTTGCGAGAGCTCCGGCGAGGTCGAGTACATCATTTACGACCTGTCCGGTATGGGCTGCGAGGGCAACTACAACCAGTTCAGATTCGACCCCATGGGTGCTGACGAAGAGACCGTGATCTACCTGTACGAGATGGCATTCTTCGCAACCGAGGAAGAGGCTCTTGCATACGCAGGCTACGACGAGGAAGAGACCGAGGAAGAAACTGAGGCTGAAACCGAGGCTAAGACCGAGGAAGAGACCGAGGAAGAGACCGAAGCTACCACCAAGAAGCCCGCTACCACCACCAAGGTAGAGGACGAGAAGAGCGGCTGTGGCAGCGTAATCAGCGTAGGTGCTGTTATCGCGATCGTTGCTCTGGGTGCAGTTTGCATCAAGAAGAAGGACTAATTCTTCGAAAATCACATAAAAAAGGCTGCTTGGGGTACCTGCGATAAAGCAGGTACCCCAACGAAATTTGCCCTTTCGGGCAAGTGAAATTGCTACGCAGTGAAATATTTGCTTCGCAAATGTGAAATGTTCGCTATGCGAACGTGGGCAAATTTCATTTCACATCGAACGAAGCGAGATATTTCACAATATGCGGTAGCATATTATTTCACGTTTTGCGACAGCAAAACATTTCACTGACATATTACCGCCCGACAGTACACAAAAAAAGGTGTAACACACTATACCTTACAGGGCAAGGTCTGTGAAAAGGAGTACGGACAAAAAGGGAGATGTCCTTGGCGGAAAAATAAAATAAGGGTATGGGCATAGCCCGATGCATTTGTTATACAAATGCGAAACTGGCAATAAAAACAGAAGAGAGAGGAACACGGTTACAAAATTCCGTGAAGCTCTCTCTTCTCTGTTTTTTAGTGATATTCTTTGCTTTCGCAAAGAGTGATATTATTGCTTGCGCAATAGTGATATTGAAGCCTTGCGGCTTCAGTGATATTCTATTCGCCCTCAAACTCGCGAAGCGAATACCACTTGGCGAAAGCCAAATACCACTGCGAAGCAATATAACTCGCCGAAAGGCGAATAGAGTTAGCGTGATACTCCGATAAGAGTATCACGCCAAACATCCGTACTCCTTTTTTTCTTTTTCGGGTGGAGGTAACCCTGCTTTATGGTAGGTGCCCCTTCGGCAGCCTTTTTGTTTTGCTTTGGAAACAACCCTTTTAAAAGCAGGTCAAAACCTTTCATGAGAAAAACACGGACAATTGCCCCATGCTCTCGTCCGTGTTTTTTTACTTATTATAATACGCTTCCAGCACGCGGGCGGCGGAGAGCGAAGAATACGAACCGCCGGCACCCTTTTCAATGACTACCGAAATGACAATCTCGGGGTTGTCATAAGGCGCTGCGCATACAAACAACGCATTGTCAATCTGGTTGCCGCCAACCTGTGCCGTACCCGTTTTGCCGCCAACCGTGACCGGCACGTTGCGCATGAAATTGCTGACCGTGGCGCTATCCTCCACCATCAGCTTCATGCCGTGCATGACCGTGCTCAGCGCGCTCGGCTGAATTTGCAGCTCGGAGAGCACCTGCGGCTCTGCCTTGGTCACCGTATCGTTGGTAAAATAGGTGCTGACCGAATGCAAAAGGTGCGTTTGATAGCGCGTGCCGCCGTTGAGCAGCGTGGCAACGTAAGAGGCGATCTGGATGGGCGTAAAGGAGTTATCCGACTGCCCGATCGCCGCCGCAATGGTATCGCCCGGCTGCCATGTGGTAAGTCCGTTCTGCTCGCGGTAGGTCTCGCCCGCCAGAATGCCAATCTCCTCGTAAAGCTCAATGCCCGTTTTTTGACCAAGACCGTAAAAATTGCAGTATTGGTTCATGCGCGTAATGCCCAGCTGTCTGCCAAGGTCGTAAAAATAGCAGTTGCAGGATACGCAAATGGCGTTTGCAGCGTTAATGTCACCGTGTCTGCCCGTGCATTCGGGCTGGTAGCCGCTGTAATAGGTGTATTTTTTGTTGCAATAAAGCAGCGTATTGGCATCCACCACGCCCTCTTGCATACCTGCAATCACCATACCCAGCTTAAAGGTGGAGCCGGGTGCATACAAGCCCTGCAGCGCGCGGTTGTAAAGCGGCTGTGCGGGATCGGCGTACAAGTCTGCGTAGTCCTGGTTATAGGTGGTCAGATCGTAGGTCGGATAGGACGCAATGGCAAGCACGTCACCCGTATTGGGATCCAGCGCGACCAAAGAGCCGGATTGGCAATCCTTATTGTAGCCGCGGTCGCGGATGTACTTGACGTTCTCGGCAAGCCCGTCCTCGGCTGCGATCTGCAGATCAATGTCAATGGTCAGATATACGTCATTGCCCGCCAAAGGGGTCTGCTTGTAGTATTCGTCCACCAAATTGCCGTCGGCATCAAATTTCTGTACCTTAATGCCGTCCACGCCGCGCAAATATTGCTCAAAGGCATATTCGCAGCCCGAAATGCCCACGTAATCGTTCATGTTATAGCCAAGCTCCTTGTAATACTCCCAATCCTCGGCGTAGATCTGTCCGATCTTGCCCAAAATGTGGGAAGCATACCCGGGGTAGACGTAGCTGCGCTGCACGGTATAGGTAAAGGCAACGCCCGAAATGCCCAGCTCCTTGATCTTGGTGATCAGGGAAAGCGAGACGTCCTTGGCAAAGACGTATTGGTTCTGCCCACCGAAATTGTTGCACTCCATGTCATAATACAGGCGCAACAGCGCACCGATCTGCGCATCGGTGTAAAAATTTCCGTCGCCGCTCTTCTTATCCAGCCCGTACTTGTGCATAAAGAATTCGGCTACCTCCTGCTCAGAGGGAAATTCCTCGGGATGCTGCGCGTAATATGCCTCGTAAGCGCTGACAGTATGGGTCTTGAGGCTCTTTTCCATCTCGTTTTGCGCCATACGGCGGATCAGACGGTAGCGCATGGTGGTATCGGAAAACACCTCGGCATTGTACGCCAGAGTGGGGTACGTGCCTGTAAACGGGTAGAGATCCTGCGTGCGCGTATGCGATTCGGTGGTGCTGTTAAAGGCGTGCAGCAGCATCAGCAGCGCCGTATTGCGCTCCACCTCGTCTGCAGGCAGGGTCTGGTCGTCCAAAACCAATTCGTATATGTATTCGTTTGTGACCAGCGGCTTGCCGTTTCGGTCGTAGATCTGTCCGCGCGCCGCCTTGACCGTGACGTACGTGTAGGTATAGTGCTGCGTACTTGCCTTTTCCCCCGTCAGCACAATGCCTGTCAGGCGTACCGCGTATAAAAGACAGATCAGAATGAAGACGCCGGTCAGAATAAAGATTCTGTAAGGAATTTTGTTTTGATTCATGCGCTCACCTCGACCGATAAATCATTTGCTTGGAGGCAAGCTTGGGGTTTTCGATGAATCTGCCAAGTCCTTGGCAAACTGCATCGGTGGGGTGCTTGGCAATCGTCACGCGCACGCCAACCTGCTTGGAGATATGCGCGGCAAGTCCGGGAATATTGGCGCCGCCGCCCGTGAGCATGATACCAAAATCGAAAATGTCGCCCGCAATTTCGGGAGGCGTTTCCTCAATGGTGGTCACAATGGCGCGCACAATGGCTTCCAGGGGCGCGCGCAACGCCTGGCAAACCTCGCCCGAGGTGATCACCTGCGTGGTGGCAAGTCCGGTGCGCACGTTTCTGCCAAAGATCTGCATATTGCCGCGATCAATTTCAGGGGCAGCCACGGCAAGCTGTCTCTTTGCCATTTCAGCAGCCGTATCACCCACGATCAGATCCTTGCGGTACTTGCAGTAGTTGATGATCGCCTGGTCAAACTTATCGCCGCCCACGCGCAAGGAGCGCGCACGCACAATGCCGCCCGAGCTGATGACCGCAATTTCGGTAGTGCCGCCGCCAATATCGCACACCATGCAGCCGCGCGGGTCTGCAATGCGCAAGCCTGCGCCAAGCGCTGCAGCCAAAGGGGCGTCCACCATGGCAACCGACTTTGCGCCGGCATCCAGCATGGCGGTCTCAATAGCAAGGCGTTCCACGTCGGTCAAGCGGTAGGGGCTGGCAGCCAATACCACGGGCTTGTTGAAAAATCCCGTGCAGTTGGTGCGCACGAAAAATTCATGCAGCATGGTGGAGGTGACCTCCAGATTGGTGACCACGCTATCCTGCACCGGGCGGTATGCCGAGAGGTGAACGGGCGTTTTGCCCACCATTCTACGCGCATCGCTGCCCACAGCAACCACCTCGCGGGTTTTGTTATCAATGGCTACGGCAGAGGGAGAGCGCAATAAAATGCCTTTTTCCTTAAGCCAGAAGCGTGTATTGGACGTACCGAGATCGATACCGAGATGTCGTGCCACGGGAAACTCTCCCTCCTTTCGTAAAATTTCTGATTTGTGCGTTCTGTCGGGCGCATATGGAATGCGCCCCTACGGCACGTGATTTATAATCTCAACAGATCAATGCCGAACGCCTGCATGGCAAGGTCGCACATGACGTTGACGGGTAAGCCGACTACGTTGAAATAGTCGCCCTCAATGCCCGTGATCCATCTGCCCGCCAAGCCTTGAATGGCGTAAGCGCCTGCCTTGTCGTAAGGCTCCTTGGAATCTATGTAAAGCGCAATATCCGCCTCGCTCATAGGACCGAAATGCACGGCGGTGGAGGCGTGCGAAACAGCGCCGCGGTGCGTGCCATGGGCGTCCACGTAGCAAAATGCAATGCCGGAAAGCACGTGATGCGTGGTGTTCTGCAGCCCCTTGATCATGCGGTAGGCGTCGTCGCGATCGCGCGGCTTGCCCAAAATTTCACCGTTCAGGGCAACAACCGTGTCGGATGCAATGATCAACGTGTCGGGTGCAAGCGCGTTTTGCGCGTCCAGCAGATCCTGCACGTCAGTCGCCTTTTGCAGCGCAAGCTGCTCGACAAGCAGGGCGGGATCGGTCTGCGTGCTTTGCTCATCGGTATCCGCCGTCACAATGGTAAAGGAAATTCCCAAGGTTTCCAAAATTTCCTTGCGGCGGGGCGATTTGGATGCTAAAATGACGTTCATCTGTATACACTCCTGAAAAATAAGCATAGTTATCCACAATAATCCAACTATAAGTATAACACAAAATATAGCATAATGCAAGGGTTTGGCAAACATTTCATTACCATATATTGTTCCTTGCACCATGCCGTGTTTTCTGTTACAATGTTTGTAGCAAAAGAAAACAACAGGAAAGGAGAACATGATGAAATTCTTACAAAAAATCGCGCAATCGCGCTTTGCCGTACCTGCATGCGCCGCGCTTGCCTTGCTTGCGCTGGTGTACGGTGCATACGCCATGCAGACCATTTTAGCGGACGATACTGTGGGGATGATGCACTACCTGCGAACCGATCCGCAAACGCCGGACGCGCAGTACATACCCGAAATCCCCACCGTTTTGCAGACGGAGGAGCAGGTCAGCGAGCCGGAGAGAACGCCGGGGAGCGAGACGTTTACGGCAAGAGAGGAGATTGAGCTGCCCGAGGCATGCCCCTCCACGCCGCAAACGCAAGCACCGGCAACCGAGAGCGAAGCGGTGACGGTCAAGCCAAAGCCGCAGACGCAACCGCCGCAAACGCAAAAGCCGACCGAGACCCAGCCGGCGCAGACCACCAAGCCGCAAACGCAGCCGGTCAGCGCATGGAGTGTGACGCTTGCGCAAGCCAAGAGCATGGTCAAGGCGGACAGCGCATACGATTATGAGGATCTGTACTGGCTCTCTCGCATCATTTCCGCCGAGTCAAAGGGCGAGAGCTTTACAGGTCAGATCGGCGTGGGCACGGTGGTGCTCAACCGTGTCAGATCGTCGCAGTTTCCGAACACAGTCAAGGGCGTGGTGTTTGACCAGAAGTATGGCACGCAGTTCACGCCGGTGGCAAACGGCAGCATTTACGATACACCTACGCAATCGGCAGTAGTCGCCGCGAAAATGTGCCTGGACGGATATACCTTATCAAATTCGGTAC
The DNA here is from genome assembly GCA_045650025.1 of Eubacteriales bacterium. GTDB lineage: Bacteria > Bacillota > Clostridia > Oscillospirales > CAG-272 > SVQP01. The sequence goes on along the minus strand of JAZRQR010000031.1, from coordinate 334 downwards.
TGTATTTCCTCAACCCGCGCATCGCCACCTCATCCTGGATCCAAAATAACCGTAAATACGCCTTTCGCGTCGGAAACCATGATTTTTATCATTAATTGATCGCCACCGAGTGTCATCCTGAGCAAAGGGGCAAATGCGCGCGCAAATTGTCCGCAAAACAAAAAGGCTGCCGAAGGGCGTGCAAAATTAGCGGAGAAATAATTTTAGCCACCACGTTTTTGCGTGGTGGCTTTTTCTAATGCGTGGCATCTGCGATCCGTTTTGGTGAAGGAGCGGTGAAATGGGAACCCCCACCACCGCCCGTTCGCAGGCTCACTCCGCGGTCCCCCTCCCC
>JAZRQR010000030.1:0-6246 GCA_045650025.1 Eubacteriales bacterium | reverse complement strand
CAGGTGCCACAGCCAAGGCAGGTTGCGGAAAGCTCATCCCAGACGGGATGGTTGAACAGCTCCTGCGTTTTGCCGCCGCCGAATGCCTCGGTGGAGAGATCCTTAAGGGGCAGCTTGTTCATGATCTTGTGAATGGAAGCCTTTTGCTCCTCTACTGCGCAGCCGCAATCCTCGGTCACAAGGTCACCAAGGCTTGCCATCAGCTTCTCACCCTTTTCGGTGTTTGCCTGCATGTAAAGTGCGTCCTCGGTCTTCCAGCAGGTCACGTCACCTGCGGGCTGCGCTGCGTCAATGCCGAAGGTCGAGCAGAAGCAGGTCTCGGCGGGTCTGGTGCAGGCTACGGACACGATCACGCCCTTTTCGCGCTTCATGGCATAGAAGCTGTCGCGGGGCTCGGTGAGGAATACTCTGTCCAGCACGTCAAATGCCTTGACGTCACATGCGCGCACGCCGAATACCACGAAATCCTCGATCTCGCCGCGCACGTCAATGATCTCAATGTTCTTTCCCTCGGTCTTGAACTTCATCAGATCCTCGGTCTGGGGGAAGAAGAAGTCCTTGGGGCTCTTAGTCGTGTTCAGTGCGCCCGACCATGCAGCGCCCTCGGTCCATTCGCCAAAGGCAGCGGAGCCATCGGCGTTGTCAAGAGGCATATACAGCTTTGCGTTTTCTGCGATCTTTGCAAACAGAGACTGCAGATTGTCAAGAGAAATCTTAAGCATGCTCACCCCTCCTATCGAATACCTCACCGGGCTCCAGGTCCTCGGTGGTGTAATTTACTAAGGGAGCGCGGGAGCCCACCTCAGCACCTGCCTGATACTCGCCGTAGAACTCATTGATGTCCTTGATGAACTTACGGTTGAGCAGGTGGAGCGGAATGTTTTGCGGGCACACTCTGGAGCACTCGCCGCAGTCGGTGCAGCGACCTGCTACGTGGAAGGCTCTGATGATGTGGAACATCTTTTCCTCAAAGCTGTTGGCGGGGGACTTGTTTTCCACGCCGGAGCTGGGGTTATCAAATACGCACTTTTCGCAGGTGCAAGCGGGGCAGGCGTCACGGCAGGCGTTGCAACGAATGCACTTGGAAAGCTCGCCCTGCCAGAAGGCAAAGCGCTCATCGGGCGTCATGGCTTCAATGCGTGCCACCTCGTCAAAGCGGGCAGAGACAATGACCTCACCCTCGTCGCCCAGCAGCTCGTCGTAAGCCACGTGCTTCTTGCTCTTGCAGTTGAGGCAGCGCTCCAGCAGCACGTCCTCGTTGTTGATGCGTGCGGGCTCATCGCTGTACAGCGTGGTTGCCACAATGCTCTTGCCCTCAAAGGTGATAGCGGAAATGCCGTCGCCTGCAATTGCCTTGACCTTGGCAATGTCTGCCATGCCCTGGCAGGGAATGCCCACGGCATACACCTTTTCACGAGCAAATCTGTGCTCGGTCAGCAGCTGATTGAAGCTGTAGGTATCGCAGGGCTTGAGGAACACGAGAATCTTGCCCTCCAGCTTCTGCGTCTTGGAAACGAGATATTTTGCGAAGTTTGCACCGCAGAAATCGTTGTAAACAAAGCCTGCCTGCATCTCGTCTGCATTCTTGAAGATCGTAGGAGTCACGTCGTAGCCAAACTCGCCCGCGCCCCAGCCGAGAACGCAGCTGACAGTGCCGTTTGCAAGAAGCTCGGACGCCTTTGCGATCAACTGTTCACGAGTTATTTTTTGCATCTCAGATCCTCCAATCTCTTATTTTCTCCAAGTGCGGCTACCTTTTCGGCAAAATCGTTCATGGTAGCGGCAAACTTTGCGCCCTCTGCAGCAGATACCCATTCCACGCGGGTGCGCTCGCGCTCAATGCCAAGGTAATCCAGCATGGAGAACAACGCAGCCATACGGCGGCGGGTGTAGTAGTTGCCCGAGGTATAGTGGCAGTCACCGGGATGGCATCCGCAGATGATCACGCCGTCCGCGCCTCTTTGGAAGGCACGCAGAATAAACATTGGGTTGACTCGGCAGGAGCAGGGAACACGGATGATCTTGACGTCTGCAGGGTAAGCAAGACGGTTGTTTCCCGCAAGGTCCGCGCCTGCGTAGGAGCACCAGTTGCAGCAAAATGCAACGATTAAGGGCTTATATTCTTTTACTTGCATATTGCGTCAACCTCCGCCATAATTTGATCGTTCTTGAATCCGTTCAGATCCATTGCACCCGAAGGACAAGCCACCGTACAAGCGCCGCAGCCCTGGCAAACCGCAGGGTTTACGCTGGCAACGCGTCTTATCTTAGTAGTTCTGTCAGGCATGCGGAATTCCTTATCCAGATAAGAAATTGCGCCATAGGGACATACGCGCTCACAGCTGGAGCAGCCGTTACACATCAGCTCGTTGGAGCTTGCCACGCAGGGGTTACCCGTCAGCTTATCCTTGACAAGCAGACCAATGACCTTGGCTGCAGCCGCACTTGCCTGCGAAACGGTTTCGGGAATATCCTTGGGACCCTGGCAAGCACCGGAAAGGAATACGCCTGCCGTGGGGCTTTCTACGGGACGCAGCTTGGGGTGCGCCTCGGTAAAGAAATCGTTGGTATCCATGCTTGCAGTCAGCATGGTAGCCAGGGGACGGGCAGATTTATCGGGCTCAATTGCCGCTGCCAGTACCACCAGATCTGCATCGATATGCAGCTGCTTGTTTGCAATCAGGTCAGATGCCTGTACCTTGAGCTTATCGCCCTGGGGAACGATCTTGCCGACCATACCCTTGACGTACTTGACACCGTATTCCTCCACCGCGCGGCGGTAGAACTCGTCAAAGTTCTTGCCGGGGGTTCTGACGTCGATGTAGAATACGTAGACCTCGGTGTCCGGATACTTGTCACGCGTCAGCATTGCGTGCTTTGCGGTGTACATGCAGCAGATCTTGGAGCAGTACTCCTTGCCCTTTTCTGCGCAGGACTCGCAACGCGAGCCAACGCACTGCACGAATACGATGGTGTGGGGGTGCTTACCGTCCGAGGGACGCAGCAGCTTACCCGCGGAAGGACCTGCCGCATTGGTCAGACGCTCAAACTCCAGCGAGGTGATGACGTCCTTGGACTGGCTGTAGGCATATTCATCGAACTTTTCCATGCTGATGGGGTTAAAGCCGGTTGCCACAACGATTGCACCGTACTTTTCCTCGATGATCTCGTCCTTCTGGGTGTAGTCGATCGCGCCTGCTGCGCAAACTCTTGCACAAAGACCGCACTTGCCGTTCTTGAGCATGTTACAAGCGTTGGGGTCAATGGTTGCCACCTTGGGCACCGCCTGTGCAAAGGGAATGTAGATGGCGCGGCGGTTGTCCATGCCGAGGTTGAACTCGTTGGGCACCTTCTTCATGGGGCACTTTTCGACGCACGCACCGCATCCGGTACAAATATCTTCCTTTACGTATCTTGCCTTCTTCTTGATCTTGACGTCAAAGTTGCCCACAAAGCCGTGCACGTCGGTCACTTCGCTGTAGGAGAAGATACGGATCTTGTCGTTCTGTGCAACGTCCACCATCTTGGGGGTCAGAATACATGCAGCACAGTCCAGCGTGGGGAAGGTCTTATCCAGCTGTGCCATCTTCCCGCCGATGGTAGGCTGCTTTTTCACAATGTCAACGGGGAAGCCTGCATCTGCAATATCCAGCGCGGCCTGAATGCCTACAATACCGCCGCCGATGACCAGCGCGCGCTTGGTAACGGGGGACTGACCGGGGGTCAGGGGCGCATTGAGGTTGACCTTTGCAACGGCTGCCTTACCGAGAATGATTGCCTTTTCGGTACCGGTCATCATGTCCTTATGTACCCACGAGCACTGCTCACGGATATTGGCGATCTCCACCATGTAGGGGTTGAGTCCGGCTGCAGCGGCGGTCTTACGGAAGGTTGCCTCGTGCATTCTGGGCGAGCACGAGCACACTACGATGCCCGTGAGCTTGTGCTCCTTGACGGCATCCTTGATCATATCCTGACCTGCCTGCGAGCACATATATTGATAATTGGTGGAAAAGACTACGCCGGGCTCATTTTTCAAAGCCTCGGAAACCGCTGCCACGTCGACCGTGCCTGCGATATTGCTTCCGCACCAACATACAAAAACACCAACTCTTTGCATTTGTCTTTTCCTCCTTTACTTGGTGTATTTTCTGAATGCGCTGACGAGCAGCTGCTGAGGAGTATCTTGCTCAATCATAGCAGGCACGTCGTTTGAGGTCATTCGGTTATTGCCTTGCGCTCTGATGGCGGTCAGGCGGACTGCCTCCACTACCTTGGCGGGCTCAACGCCTCTGGGGCATCTTTCCACGCAAGCAAAGCAAGAAAGGCACTTGTAGATCGATTCGGACTTGAGCAGGGGCTCAATGTCACCGGTCTCCACCATTCCTACGAACTGATGGGGGTGATATTCCATCTCGTCGTAAGCAGGGCAGGTTGCGGAGCACTTACCGCACTTCATGCACTTGGAGGTGTTGACGCCGCTCATTCTCAAAATCTCTTCACGAAGATACTGGTTGTTATGCATTGGTATCCTCCTTTACGCCAAGTGCTTCTGCAAGCAGCTCGGTAAAGTAGACCACGGGAATATCCGCGCCGTTCTTTTCCAGGTTGTACTTGCAAAGCGGGCAAGCGGTGATGATCATCTCAGCACCTGCTGCCTTAGCGTTTTCTATAATGGCGTTGCTGTTTCTCTTGGCTGCCTCGGGGCTCTCCACCGAGATGTAGCCGCCGCAGCACTCGTTTCTTCTTGCGTAAACGACCGCCTCTGCGCCAAGTGCGCGGATCAGATCCTCGATAATGGTGGGATTTTCGGGGTCATCCATACGCATAACCTTGTTGGGGCGCAGCAGAAGGCAGCCGTAGTATGCTGCGATCTTCTTGCCCTTCAGGCTGTTGACCACCTTTTCCTTGACCTTATCAAAGCCGACAACGTCGCGCAAAAGCTCCAGGTAATGGTATACCTCAGCCTCGCCGTTGTAGCCGCCGTCCGCTGCCATGTAACGGTTGACCTTGGAGGCGAACTCCGCATTGGTCTGCATAGCGTGGTTGGTCTGCTTGATCACGTTGTGGCAAGCCGAGCAAACCGTGACAAGCGGCTGACCTTTATCGGCTGCCTCCTTCAAGGCGCGCACGGAGGAAAGCTTGGTTGCCACCTCGGATGCAGCGGTGGTAAATACGCCGCCGCAGCATTGCCAATTTTCAATTTCTTCCAAGGTAACGCCCAGAGCCTCGGCAGATCTGTACGCATACGCGTCCAGATCCTTTGCCTTGTTCTTCAGGGTGCACCCGGGGAAATAACTCACCTTCATGTTATTACCTCCGATTAAACCATCTGCTCGGGATGGAATACCTCATCAAATTTTTCCGCAGTCAGGAAGCCGAGCGCAACGCAAGCCTCCTTGAGCGAGATGTTATCCTTGAACGCCTTCTTGGCGGTCTTTGCGGCATTTTCGTAACCGATATAGGGGTTGAGCGCGGTAACGAGCATCAGAGAATTATGCAGGTTGTGGTGCATCTTCTCGCGGTTTGCCTTGATTCCGACAGCGCAGTTCTTATTGAAGGAAACGATTGCCTCTGCCAGCAGTCTTGCGGACTGCAGGAAGTTATAAATGCAAACGGGCATGAATACGTTGAGCTCGAAGTTACCCTGCGATGCTGCCATGGTCACGGCAACGTCGTTGCCCATAACCTGAACTGCCACCATGGTAACCGCCTCGCACTGCGTGGGGTTGACCTTACCGGGCATGATGGAGGAGCCGGGCTCGTTTTCGGGAATAAAGATCTCACCCAGACCGTCGCGAGGACCGGATGCCAGCCAACGGATGTCGTTTGCGATCTTCATCATATCGCAAGCCAGCGCCTTGATCGCACCGTGTGCAAATACCAGCTCGTCCTTGGAGGTCAGCGCGTGGAACTTGTTGGATGCGGTGACGAACTTCTTGCCGGTGATCTTGGAGACCTCCTCGGCAACGCCAACGTCAAAGCCCTTGGGAGCGTTCAGACCCGTACCAACGGCAGTGCCGCCCAGCGCCAGCTCGCGCAGGGGCTCTACCGAGCGCTCGATGAGCTCTACGTCTCTCTCCAGGCTGGATCTCCAGCCGCTGATCTCCTGGCTGAACTTAATGGGGGTTGCATCCTGAAGATGCGTTCTTCCGCTCTTTACTATTCCCTCATTCTCTTTCTCAAGACGCCTGAATGTTTCTGCGAGCGCCTCAGCCGCAGGGATAAGCTTGTCCTCCAGAACAA
>JAZRQR010000029.1:0-32848 GCA_045650025.1 Eubacteriales bacterium | reverse complement strand
TCTGCCTGGGATGCTCTCAGGCGGAGAGCCTGGTTCTCGTCGCGGAGAGCCTGTGTCTCGCGGTCGTTGAGGTGACCGATGATGCGGTCGCCCAGCTTGTCGATTGCCTGCAGTGTGGAGCAGGTGTTGGTCTGCGCATCGAAGCGGTTCTGCATGTTCATTTTTTCGAGATCGCAGCAGCAGTCGGAAATCTGACGCTGGATGGCACCGGTATTCATGATGCCCTGCGTGGTGTTCGCCTGGATGGCTTCGCGGGTTTCGCAGCAGCACTTCTGGTCAGCCATTGCCATGTTGTTGAGTTGCTGCATGAATGCCGCCTGCATGTTACAGCGGGACAGCTCCGCATTGGCAAAGCCCGTGGTCATGGTGTTGTTGAGAGCGAAGGTGCTGTCGGCGATGCCGTAGGTCTGCTGGTCCAGCTTGCTGATGAGGGTCTGCTGATCGACAGCGTTATACACATCGGCGGGGGTCGCACAAGTGGTGTTTGCACCACAGCGATTGCCGCCGAAACCACCAAAGCCACCGTTACCGAGAAGACCGAACAGCAGAAACAGGACAAGAATGTCCCAGATGCCGCCGTTACCCCAGCCGCCCATGCCGAAGCCGCCCATGCCGCCCATCATACCGAAGGGAGCACCCCAGCCCCAGCCGCCGCCGAAGCCGCCGTTTACCACCGCCGCAATATCGGCGGGGCCCATACCGTTGTTACCGTTGGAAAGACTCATATTTATACCTCCGTTTATGGATTTAATTTATGTCAGCGACGTTGCGCACCGTCGTTTCCATCATTATTTATGCGGCATCAGCTGCATCATCTGCCGAGCCATCTGCCGTGCCTGGTCAACCTGTGCCTGTGTCGCCTTGCCGGATTGTACCAGCTTTTGAATCTCTGCGCCCGCATCGCCGTGGAAGCTCTGGCGGAACTGCTGGAACTGTGCCATCATCGCGCCGAAGCCGCCGTCGTTGGGCTGCTGTGCCTGCGGCTGTTCGCCGCCGATCTGATTGTATAAAGGATTAGCCATTGTTCTTTACCTCCGCCTGTGTACCGATGCCTAGCTCGCGATTGAGTGCCGCCAGCTGTTCCATGAGCTTGTTGAATTCGTCGCGGCTTACAAAATTGCCGTTCGGTGTTTCCTGCTGAATTTCCTCGTTATAGTGAAATTTTCGGAGCTTCTGCGGCATTCCGGATGGATCGACCGTCTTGATGTAGAACACGGGATTTTCTCTGTCCATCAGCTGCATGGAGCATCCGGGCGGAACCGGGTACGCGTTCGCGCCCGCTTCGCCATTAACCCAGACGATATTGCTCTGCTGCATTCCGTAATTGCCAAACATTGCTCAATTCTCCTTTGTCCAATAATAGATCACTGGCTCCTCACTGCTGTCCCAGCTGTCGTACCAATCGCCATTGTGCGTCGTGACAACGTGCCCGGATAAGGCGAGGACGAATGTGCCCTTCGGATGATCCGCCGCGAAATCTGCGACTGTATAGCCGTCCGGTGCATCGTCGGGGATGAGATGCCGCCGCCATCCGTTTCGCCGCAGATACGCGCCCCATACATGATTTGCTGACGGCATGTCGGACAGCAGATACCCGTCCAGCGTGACACCGGCGTACACCTCGTCCCAGGACTTACCCGTGGCTTTGGTGATTGCGCGGATGGTGCAATCTCCCACCGTTCTCCCTGCCGGATTGGGGTTGTACGGTTTCCACATTGGCATGCCCTCCTTCGATGGGGGAATGACAAAATCCCCCGTTCCTGTGATACCATTGTACCACGGAACAGGGGTGAGGAAAGCGCATCTATCACGCGCAAATCGCGCATAAATCGCGCATGTAAATTTGCACAAAAACTTTTACAAAAATTTTATTATTATTTCTCCTATAGCTGTTGACATTTTGTTGATTTTAGACTATAATAATATCACACAGCTTGGTTGTGTTGAAATGTGTTAGCCAGCCCGTGAGAGTACGTCCCCGTTATATGGGATCGGCGGAAATCGCGGGCTTTATATATTCGGAGGATGTTATGAAACAAACCGCAATATTGGTTGATGGAGGATTCTATCGTTACAGAGCGTATTCGATATACGGCGAAAAAGCCCCGAAAGAACGCGCCGACGAACTCGAGCATTACTGCAAGCTACACATCAAGGATCGCCACGAGGAACGTGAACTTTATCGTATTTTTTATTATGATTGTATGCCATCGTCAAAATCAGTGTATCATCCTTTGCTGAAGCGCACTGTTGATCTAAAACGCAGCGCAATGTTTGAATGGATGACGGAGTTTTCGACGGAGTTGAAAGCGAAGCGTAAATTCGCACTCAGATTTGGCGCACTTTCTGAAGAGCGTCTCGAATATAACTTAAAGCAGAGCGCCTTGCGTAAGCTTTATAACGGTAAGTTAAAATGGGACGAGCTTTCCGAATCGGATTTTGAATTGCACATAGAGCAGAAGGGGGTCGATATGAAAATCGGTATCGACATCGCTTCTCTTGCATACAAAAAGCAAGTGAATCAAATCATACTTATCTCCGGAGACAGCGATTTTGTCCCCGCCGCGAAACTTGCGAGAAGAGAAGGAATTGATTTTGTTCTTGATCCCATGCGTTGTCACATAAAAGATGATTTATTTGAGCATATTGATGGCATTCAGACACGTGTCCCCTCAACAAAGTCTGACAGTCCTCCTTCTGAAGACAATCCCGAACCAAAAATCACCCCCGAGGAATAATCCCCGGGGGTTCGTTATACCTATTCCCGCGCCGCATCGGCAAGAGCCAGCAGCGCACGTTTGTATCTGCGTCCGACTTGGCTAACAGACAGCCCCACCGTGTCGGCGATATACCCGAACGGCTTGAACTTCAGATGCCGGAGCGTGAGAATTTCAATGTCGATTTCATCCAGCGCACACCGTGAAATCAGCGTGCGGCGGTGGTCAAGATCGCGAATGGATGCGACCAGGTGAGTGCGATCAATATGATCTGACGTATACCGTCACGCTCCCTCTGCGCAATCCTTGAACTGGTTGAACAGCTCCCACACCTTCGCGTCAATGAGTGCCTGCGTGGTTGCCGCATCGAAGGTGATACCCTGGTTTTCCAGAAGCTCCACCGCATAGCCGTACTTTGCCGCCTTGTCGATCAGACCGGCGCGTGCCGCCTCCTCGGCTGCAGATACAGCGATTTCGACCCACTGCACAGCCTTGTCCAGCTGTGCGCGATTCAGACGGGTTTTGATATACGGGATAACGACGATGCTGACCAAAGCCGCAAGTACCGTTACAGCCAGGTCGATGAAGGGGGTGATATCAGTCATTCGTTTTCATCCTTTCCATATTTACGATCATATATTTTCTCGCTCCGCTTTATGATGGAGGTCAATGCCAGTTCGGCAATGCCGGACAGGCTCACTGCGGCATACGCCGCCGTGAAGTCGTAGCCGGTGAATACCTGCGCCGCAACAAGTACGATCAGAAACACCGCAAGATAGATCAGCACTGCCGCAACGACGGTTTTCATGTACTTCATACCTTCACCCAGCTCACGATTTCGCGGAGGAGGATACGATCATCCTTGACCTGCGAAATGGTGTATGTCTCGCCCACGAGCCGCGCAGGGACCGCACGACCGTTGCTGTACACATCGCCCGATTTGAGGGTGTAGCTGTCACCGACGGCGTACTTCTGCGGCTCCGCTTCGGGGAGATCAAAATAGCCGTAGTTGAAGTCAACCTCTGTCTTTACACCGGATGTGCGACCCTTGCCATACTGCCAGATTTTGGGGTTGATACCCTTGTACGGCTCCGATACGCCCCACTGTGCCAGCCAGATATCCTCCGCCGCAAAGGCGTTCTTCTCGTAGCGATACAGGAGGAAATTCGGGTTGGCGTACAGCATCGGCTTGAATCCCGCCGCCTTGACCTTGCGCATGAAACGCTTGACAAGCGCGGTCAGCGTGTGTCTGTCAAGCCCTTCGAGGTGGATTTCCGATTCCACATCCACAGCTGCCCAGAGGTCGATTTTGCCGCGGTACGGACGGATGCGATCGATGAAGAACTCCGCCTCCCGGTCAACCTCGTCAACATTTCGCGCCGTGAAATAGTGGTACACGCCGCACTTGATGCCTGCGGCATGCGCGTGTTCGAGGTTGTATTCGAAGCGGCTGTCCCCAAACGCGGGCAGATGCTCCGTGGCGGAAGTTTCCCCGCGCCCCTGCGATGCCTTGATCATCGCGAAATCTACGCCGCCCAGCTTCGCGACGCGCCATTCGATGGTGCCTTGGAATGTACATACGTCTATGCCTTTAAGCATTGTGTTACCTCCTTCGTGTTTTGCTGTTTTTATGCGTAAAGAAAATCTCCGGTTCCTTTATTATAGAACAGTTCGCCGCTAACTTTGTCATACATACAGGGCTTGTTGTACCAATCGAGGACGGGGATGAAATCACGCACAACCTTATCGCCGGCATCATAAATTTTTAGGGCGTAAATCCTACAGGATGATGGGTAGTTTGATACCGGAGAACCAATACGAAGCGTACCCGACGTGGTTCCATCGCGTGTTTTCGTTATATCCCCAACAGTAACTGTGAGTGCGCTTCCCGTAAAATGACAGGTTGCAGTTATGATCTCGTCGTATGCATTATCAAAGGCAGCGGAACTGCCCAGAGTCCACACCGTTGTAAATCCAAACCAGTCACCGGCAGCCGATCCAGTACCCATGCTTATAACAATAGAGGTTCCCGATCTCGACTCTGTGCCTTGAATTTTAGCTTCGGCGATTAAAGGCGATGTAATGCCTGTATCAATCCACTGCGTTTTGTTGCTTTCAATATAAGCAAGTTCCTTCTTGTAGGGCGTTGTCGGTTTCTCCCATAAGAGCTCGTCCCCGCGCACAACTCTAAGCACTTCGCCTTCCGGAATAACGATTCCGCCAACAGACGAAAGAGCAACCTGCGTGCCATTCTCAACGACGAATGTCAAGGGAGCATCAGCGGGCGTTCCGATTATGACCGCGTTCTCGACAGAAAAACTCACGGGGTCATTCTGTGCCACTTTCATTGCCACGCTGTCGCTCTTGACCTTAAACCGGATCATAGCCCGCCTCCTTGAGGAAGTCCTTCGCCGATTCGATCACAATGTCGCTGGCATCGGGGACTCCGTTTTTGTCTACGAACGCAAACTGCAGCCGCACTTCGCCATGTCTGAGCCGCATCGCATCTTTATAGGGGATTTCAACGGTCATTTGCGTGTCAGACACAACGTTCGGGGTGTAGATCCCGAAAAATCCATTCTGCTTGACGTAAAATTCGATATTCGAAATCTCCGTCAGGTCAATGTCCTCGCAGACGAGCAGCAGTTGATTTTTGATTCTTATGCGCATATCTCACCCCTCCGTCAATTCTCGTGATAGTGCGCTACGCGCTTTTCCAGCGTTTCGACGCGGCTGTACAGCGTCTTGATGTCGCGCTCCTGCGCCGCCTGCACGGCACGGATTTCGCTGTGATTCTTGTTCAGCTCTTTCACATCCGCTCTGAGGCTGTCAACGCTGGACTTGATGTAGCCGATGTCGGACAACATCTGCCCGTTTTCCTTGCCGCTCGTCTTTCCGGCGGTGATGCGTCCGATGAAGAATGTACCAGCCGACAGTGCGAGTCCGCAAAGGCTGACGATCAGACCGATTTCCATCACTGCACCGCCTTCCAGTTCGGTGCATACTGCTCCGGCGTGTACACGTTGTTGTCGGCGGTGGATTCGTACAGCACATCGCCCCACCATCCGCGCTCACCGGATGCAAACGCTTCCGCGACGGTGATGCTTTCGGGGATGATGCGGTATCCGTCGCGATACGCCAGCTTCGCCCACAGTGTCGGTGCATTTTCGGGGGAATTTTCCTCCGTGTCCCACAGATCGACGGCGGCTTTCCAGACGATGCCGCCCACGTTGAAGCGGGTGCCAGCTTTGATCAGCTTGCCGTCGTGCGCCAGCTTCGGCGACATGGCGGGCATGATGGATGCGGTCGCGTCATCCGCCTGCGCCACGAACGCGGCAAGCAGACGGCGCAGGGCGAGAATTTCTTTGCGTGAGATTTTCATGCGTCTTCACCTCCCAGCAGAATTGCGATGGCTTCCTCCGCCGTGATGCTGTCGCTGTCGGCAGGCTCCTCCGGCGTGGGTTCGGGCGCGGGATGCTCGTCCCACCAGAGCTGCGTTTCGGTTCCCGGAATCAGCGTCCACACAAGCGCGGATTGCTGCTCCCATGTGCCGTATTCGTCAATGCGTGTCGGTTTGTTGTTGCTCATGCGATGCCCTCCAATACTACTGTTGAGCCAGCTTTCATAGTAAATCCTGCAAGCGTGATTGTGTTAATTTTTGTTGTCGTTGCCGCAGATGCAAACGCACCGAAGCCATACCCACTGTTTACCATTCCCGATATGCCGTTGTATGCCCCGCGAATTATCAACATATCCACGAGATTATAGTAATCGCCGGCATAGATTCCAAACCGTGTATCGGCATTATATTCGCGGCTGAATGTCGGGGCGGATGTATTGTTTAAGTTTGCGCCCATAGCCATAATGCTCATACCAGCACTTGTGGTAATTTTCAATCCGCTTGTGTAACCACTGTCGCTTCGGAGTCCTGCATATAATCTGTAGGTAGTATAACCGTCCGGAACTGTTACAGCTATAGCAGATGCTCCCGCGGTTAATTGTGTTACCCAACGCATGCCCGCGTTTCCAGACAACACATAAGCGTCAAACGGTTGGCTATATCTTGCAGAAAGCCACGCTCCCGCCGGAAAATTCGTCGCTATCGCCATATTGCTCGCATCTATCAAAGGTTTAGCTCCCGTGCCGTTGACATTCAGCGTCGGATTCGCCCCGGATGCTACATGCAGACGGAAGTTCACCTTCGCGCCATCAACCAGCGTAAATCCGCCGAACGCATCATCCAGCGTCAATGCCGTAGCCGTGCCAGCTGTGACACCGCATGCCGCAACCGCATAATCAAGCAGTGCCTTGTTCAGCGGGGTGCCTTCCTCCTGCGGCTCATCGGCTCGTACCAGGTCATAGATGCCGTTCGCCGCATCAACCGGCGTGAGCTTGATGCGCCCCGGATACAACGATTCTCTGTTTTTCACTCATACCTCCCCGGAGAATACTTCTCCTGCATATACATAATTCAAAATGATCCGCGTGATCATAAAGTCCAGATCCATCAAAATCTGCTCAATGTGATTTGCCTCAATGTACCCAAACCCGTCATACATCGCATCGGTGATCTCCGGCGTTGTCGGAAGCAGCGTCAGAATGCCGCGCAGATGGCGCACATCGTCAAGATACGCGTTCCAGTCCGCCCGCCTCACAGGGTCGTTCATCGTCCAGCCGATGCGCGGATTTACATACACGCCGTACCGTTCCGCTGTAAGCCTGTCCGCGATATACTGCACCGCATTGCCGACGCGGTTCATGTCGGATGCATTGTACGCCCCGCGCATGCCCGCAAAGTAGGCGGAATATTCTTCAGGTGTCAGAATCTCGTTCACCGGCGGGTATTCAATATATTCAAATCCGTATTCGTCAACCTTCTCCTCACCCGCTGCGTGGATTTTATTCTGTATCCGCCGTACCTCCTCAACATCTGCCTGCGTCCGGTCGGTGATCAGCTGCAGGATGCCGTAGTACAACGTGAATGCCGCCTTGGAGGTGATGCCGGAGGATTCCACCATTTCCAGCTCCACGCGGTAGATATCGTCCTCGGCGCGGTCGCAGACCGTCTCCCATGTGTCGCCGCTTGTATTCGTCCATGTGGTCGCCGCGCCGTTGACCGTGCCGCTGACATACAAGAGTCCGGATGCCAGCGACACGGAAAGAGTCTGTGTCATGCTACTCCTCCACGATGGTTACAGTGATGGTCATCGTCTTGCCCGCGTCAACGGGATTCGGCACGATGGATGCCGCCTTGACCACCGGGCGGGTGATGTCGTACTTGACATTGCGGGTGACGGTGGAAACCTTGCCCGCCGCGTCGGTCGCCGTAATCACGATCACATTGTCGCCGGGCGCAAGAGTCAGTGCCTTGGAGAAGGAACCGTCCGTGCCAACCGTGACAGAGCCCTGATCGGTGCCGTTCAGCGTGATTGCGATGACAACCGGCGAGGATGTGATATCGTTGGTGGTACCGCGCACGGTGAGCGATGCCGCATTGGTGATAAAGCCATCCGTCGGTGCGGTGATGTTGAGTGTCGGCGGGATGGTATCCACAGTGAAGGTGGTGGATTTCGCATCTGCGCTGTTGCCGTCGTTGTCGGATGCGTTGATCTTGACCGTGTGTGCGCCATCTCCCAGTGCGGATGCAGGCGTGTAGGTAACGCTGTATCCGTTGGTGATGGGCGTTTTGGTCAGCGTGGATGCTGCAACCGCGGAATCATCCAGCTTGACGGTGATGGTGTTCGGATCGACACCGGAGCCGCCCGCTTCGTCGGTGACGGTGAATACGACGGGCTGTTTGGAGTTCGCCACATACGCGCCGGAGGTGGGTGACAGAATGGTGATGACCGGCTTCACGCGCTCCTCAACGTAGAGCTTCAGCGCATCAAGCTGCGCCGCGCTTGTCGTGGTTGTAGTGCCTGCATCGTTGGTAGCTTCTACGGTTACATTGTAATATTTATTCGGCTGGTTCCACGAGGTCGCACCCGGCGCGGTGATCGTCGCCGAAAAGGTGCCGTCTCCGTTGGATGTGAGATTGTGCCATGTGCCGTTGATTTGCACGCGCACGGTTGAGATTGCCATAAATTATACCTCCCCGGCGTAGATTTCGCCGCTGTAGAAATAAGTAGGTTCGAGGATTTTTTCGATTTCCGACACTGTTACGGTGATGGTGATTTTGCTGTTGATTTCGGCAGGGTTCGGTGTGATCAGTGCCGCGAGGATTTGCGGAATCAGCAACGGGAGCTGTACGGTTATAGATGCCGCACCGCCGTCCTGCGTGCCGTTGCATGCGATAACTTTATAGGTGTGCGCTCCGCCCGCTTTGGCGGTGGTGTCGATGTACGCGAAGATGTCTCCGTCCACATCCGCCAGTTCGGTGCCGTCCCGGATGATCTTGTAGTGATTCGCGTATTCGTCCGATGCATCCCATGTGAGTGCGACGGTGCCTTCGGTGGTGGTCTGCGCGAGATTCGCGGGAGCGTCGGGGATGATGGCGGGACCGTAAAGGAAAGTTCCGGTTTTGTTTGCGGCGGCGTGGTTGATATCGTCCCACAGGTTTGCGTCGCCGGATTCGTTGATAAATGGGATGTAATCGCGGACTTGGGTGCCGTTGGAGTAGATTTGGGCTTGATCAACTTTGCCGTGAAATGCCGTTGCGCCTGTATATGGTGTGCCATTGTTAATGCATGTGAACAGGTAAAGCGGACTCACGGTTGTAAATGCGGAATATGCCATATTTACGGTCAATTCATGCGTTCCATCTGTAAACAGCACCACATTTTTATTGGCATCTATTGTCATTTTTGCACTTCCATATGCCCAGTTTGCAAACTGATAAGCGTTTGCATATCCATAAAACATTTGCGTAGGCATATAAAACACAGAAAATTCTTTATTTCCCGCGCCGGTTCTACTTCCAAATATGGCTGTTCCACCGCTGTCCGCAGCACCCGACAATGTTGAAACTACAACAACCCGCGTATCCTGATTCGGCTTCACCCCCGTATCAACATACTGGCTGCCCGTCGATTCGATGTACTCCACCCTCGTAAACTCCCTCGGGAGCATTGCGTCACCTCCTATGTCGTTGCTCGCGCTTCGCCTGTTGCGCGGGAATCATTTGCCGACACATCGCGTCGTGGCGGACAATCCGCCGTTATAACGTATCTCGATTCCAACCACAACGGCGTTATCGTTTTGCTGATATGCATCCGCCACCTTCAACGTGTCACCTACCTCTACGGCAGGATCGCAGCGATTCTGCACGCTGTAATGCTTTCGGCGGTTATACTGCGCCAGCAGCCAATCCGCGACCGCCTGACCGTTCTGTGCCGCCACACAGGGGTTGTTGACCGTTTTCACTTTGTCGCCGCTCCCCGCTGTGTATATCATGTCACCGTCCTCAAATTCGGACTTGATAGACAACTCCACCGTGTCCGTCTTGGGCTCAACGGTTATCCCGTCATAATTGTACAAATCCGATGCAGTGAGTCTGCCGTCCTCCGTGTCGGATACTTTCAGCGGATGGAAATACAGCACACCGTTCCGATCCGTCCATACACTGCACATCGCTGCCTGCGCAAGCATCCGTATGCCCTCGCGCCGCTTTGCATTGGTCGGAATCCCCATCTTCACGATACGGCTTCCAACTCCCTCCGCAAATCTGCAACTGATACCCAGCCCTTCCAGTACCAGCCCCACCGCGCTTTCAAGCGTTGTGGTCATCGTGGAACCGCCGGTGAAGTCTGATCTATCCAGCGCATAAATCACGTCGTTTGCAGTGATTTCCGCCGTAAGTGCGCTGTCCTTGGATGCCGCCTTGGTGTAGAAAAACGTGCCCATGTCAATCATTTCGTCGCCGATTTGGCTTCGTGCGACAATTTGCTGACCATCCTGGAGATATGCATACAGCCCTTCGGGATTGAGCAGATTGTAGGCATGATCGGAATTGTCAAACTTGAATATCAGCTGCCGCGATGCAACACTTTCTGCCGCGATGTCGGCACCGTAGGAGAGGGAAACGCTTGCTATCCGTGAGCTGTCAAAAATCTGCGTGATACCAAACACAACCTCTGTCATGCGTATCCGCCGATAAGGAAGCGGGGTTTCGAGAAATTCAAATTCCACCGCCCTGTAATTCTGCACGGGCATGTTGTAGATGTGCGAATCCCCCGTCTCGGAAAACACCTGCGAATCAAGCACATCGCCCGCTCCATTGTACGCTGTGATGCGAACGCGGCGTGGTGATGCCGCGTAAAACGCCGTGAATCCGATGGAGGAAATGTCCATCGTAAAATCATACCGTATGGAAGGCGGCGTTTCAAACACGCCGTTTTCATCGGATATGGTTTCGCTCCACCATCCCATTTCAATCCCCGACACATCATCGGGGATAATGGGCTGGGATTTGTCAAGGATAATGTGATTGAGTTCGAGTGTCTGATAATCCCGCGACTTTCGGTTTCCGTTGTTGGTCTGCGCGGGGTCGGAAACCGAAGCACTGCCGGATGCCGATGCGACGGCATTTCCCTTTGCGTTGATATCAATAATCCGGAACTCAACCTCAAATCCCACGCGTCGGATTTTCGGGAAGGGGGTGTAAGTGTCAGAAGTTTTTATCATCGCTCTACCCCCTGTTGTGTCGCGGTAATTGTCGGCGGCTTCCAGACCATAACACCGTTGTCATCCCATGTCGCCGGCGCATATGCCGAAGCTGTTAAAATAAATTCCCTCGTGATTTCCCCCATGATATCCGGGAAGGTAATGGTCACAAGCTTTGTGATGTATACCATCGTGAGAAGGGTATCCATCTGACTCTTTGTCAGAATCCCCGGCGGAATCGTCAGAACATATTTGAATCCGGCGTAATCCATGACGGTGGTTTTGTCCGCCATCATGCCTGTCACCGCCACATCCTGGCGATTCACCGTGAAATTTAGCTTGGGGGCGGTTTCAATGGTATGAATGCCATCGGTGATAATAATGCGGTTGTGCGCCATATCAATACCCCCTCTGTGCTCTCAATTCGTCCATCGGATCAATCAGCACCTCTGCCAATTCGCGTTCGCCCACTTTCAGATGAACATCAATTTTGCCGCTGTTCGCATCCGCATAGGAACTGCTGCGCGTCGTCGCCGAAAGATTGCTTGAAGTACTGATTGTTTCCGCTTCCTTCTTCGCACCGGTGATGCTGTCCCAAATGTTGGAAACCGCATTTTTCAGCCCGCTGATCGCATTGTCGAACCAACTCGTTACCGTTGTCCATCCATTTTTCAATCCGTTCAGAAAGCTGCTGACCAGATTTGTGCCAAGCGATTTCCAATCGGTGTTTCTAAACTTGGAAATGATATCGCTGATAAGATTTGCAACCGCCTTCAGTACTTCGACGTTTCCTGTCAGTACGCCCTTTGCGACCTCGGCAAGCAACCGGAATCCCGTTTCGACCAAATCCGCCAGATTGTTCGGATTGAGCAGATATTCGATCAGCCCGGCAATGATTTCAATCGCCGCTGCGTAGAGCTGAGGAATTGATTCTACCAATCCCTGCACCAGTGCTTTGACCAGCTCCAAGGCGGATTTAATGATGCGGTGCAGGCTCTCCGGCTTGGTGATTTCCTTCACGATGTGAAGCACCAGACTGACCGCAGTTTTCAGCAGCTGAGGCAATGCATCTACAATACCTTCAACTACCGACAACAGCAGTTCCCAACCGACATCGAATAATTTTTCGAGCAGCGAAAGCGCACCATCTGCCAGCGTTTCAACAATTCGAACCGCGCCATCTGTAATCTGATCCAGATTGTCGATGATGCCGTCGAGCAGCGAAATCACCAGATTTACGCCGACTTCGAGCAGCTGAGGAAGCCCCTCTGTCAATTTCGTGATCACGGCACCGAGAATTTCACCCGCCGCCGATACCATACCGTCTACGCCATCCTCGCGATAAGCGGTGGTAAGCTGATTCAGCGCATCCGTCGCAAACACGACAATTTCCGTCATCGGATTCGCGATGCTGTCATACATCGCAAGACCGAAGGTTTCAGCGGAACCGCCAAGCTCCTCCAGCGCACCGGCAAGGTTGTCCTGCATGGTGGATGCCATGTCTTTCGCCGCGCCGTCTGCGTTCGCGATTGCGTCCGTGAGCGTCGCAAAATCTTCGTCCGATGCGTTGACGATGGCAAGCAATCCGGACATTGCCTCTTGCCCGGCGAGCCAAGATGCATTTGCTACCTTTTGCTCCTCTGACATACCGTCAAAACTGCTGCGCAAATCAATGATAATATCGTTAAGATCACGCATCGTTCCGTCGGTATTTGAAATTGAAACGCCAAGGTTTTGCCATTTCGCCGAATCTTCCTCGGCACGTTTGACAAGATTTGACATAATGGCTCTAAGCGATGTACCCGCCTGTCCAGCCTTGATACCCGCGTTTGCCATCAGACCGATTGCTACTGCCGTGTCTTCAATCGCAAACCCCATCGCACCCGCAACCGGCGCAACATACTTGAACGTTTCGCCCATCATACCAACGTTGGTGTTGGAGCTGGACGATGCCCGCGCCAGCACATCCGCAAAGTGTCCGGAATCCTCTGCCGCCAGACCGAACGCGGTGAGCGCATCAGTGACAATATCGGAAGTGGTCGCCAGGTCTTCGCCGGAAGCCGCCGCAAGGTTCATGATACCTTCGATGCCGCCCAGCATGTCCGCCGTCTTCCAGCCCGCCATTGCCATATATTCATAGGCTTCACCGGCTTCCGTGGCAGAGAACTTGGTGATTGCACCCATCTCCTCCGCCTTTTCGGTCAGTGCTTCCAATTCGTCGGCATTCGCGCCGGAAATGGCTTTGACCTTCGACATTTGCGCTTCAAATTCCATGCCGGTCTTGGTCGCATAGGTGCCAAGCCCAATAACCGCTGTAGTCGCCGCGCCGATTGCAGCACCGGCAACTTTCAGCGCACCGGTTACGCCGCCCTTCAGCACAGTACCGAACTTGCTCATTGCAGATGAGGTTTTCGTTGTACTGGTACCGATTCCCGATACAGCACCGGACGCATTCTGCGCCCGATTCATCGCTTCATCCAGAGCCTTGTCATACGCCGATGTATCAAGTCCCAGCTTCGCGTAAATTTCAAATACATTCGACGCCATGATCAGTCCTCCTTCAGCCGCGCCAGTATCCGCGTTTTGACCGCTTCGGCATCATCATCCCCGCCGGATTCCCGTTCGGGCGGCGTAAACTCAAACTGCCGCAAAAGCTCGCGGTTTGTGGTTAACGCAAAGATGCCGTCGGCGATATACTGCCTCCAGCGTTTTTCCTCGCGTTCCTCGCGCAGACGGCACTTGATGAAATCGGCAATATAACCGTCTCCCAGTGCCGCCAGCATATTAAGGTCGAGCGCAGTGATCAGCCGGAAATATTCGTCTGACCCAACCGCGCCATTGATAATAAAAAATCCAGCACCTTCTGGGAGCCGAGAATTTCAAACGCCGCAGACAACAAATCAAATCCGAGCGGTTCACCTTCACCTTCCTCGGGTACACAAAGCAGCCTTAACAGCGCATAGGTTTCTTCCGGATGCGCATCAAGCAGATTGTCGAGCATCGCGTCGATGTTCTTCATTGCCTGCGCATGCTGCTTGGCTTTGATTTCCTCCGGCGATTCCGAACCGCTGAACTCCGGCATATTTTTGCGGATGTCGAGCAGATGCGTTGCGTTGACAAGCTCTGCGGCTTTATGGCGGATATCATTACAGCGTCGAAGAAATTCCACACCGTTCAGCGATGCGATTGTCTTCATGCCGTTGCCTCCTTGACATAAAACTCCATCGGCATAACGCTCTGCGCGTCGATGGATACATGACCGGTGAGCGTAACCGCCAGCTGACCCTTGCCGTTCTTGGTGGTCTGCAGCGAGAAGCCGCCGGTCGAGATGGCATTCTTCAGACATACCGCCGCCATGCCGCCGTCAGCACGGTCGCCCACCCACCAGATATCCGCGAAATCATCCTGCGAGAGGTCGCGGCGAGGGGTGATCTTGCCGGTGATGCTGTCAATGTCTGCCGCACCAAGGGAAAGGCGCACAGTTTCCGGCGTTACGCCAATGCCGGTAAAGCCCAGCGTACAGGTCCAGTAGTCAAGCTTCATGAGCTCCTTCATGTTGGCGGGGCAGTTGTCCACATCCTCGCCCTGATCGGAAAAAGTGGGAACGCAGGATGCGGTAATGCCGCCGGTGGTGGCGCAAACAATGTCTGTATCCTTTACCTCCGCAGCACCAGCGGGGTCAAAGCTTTTCAAAATGATTCCCGCATCAAGCTGGAGCGTTTTGAATGTATCAGCGGGGATTCTCGTAAATTTCATATCGTTATCTCCTTTAATTTTCGCTTAAAAATTCGGCGTTCAGATTGATCATCCGCCGCCGTACATTCTCCGAAACCTCGTCCCGGAGGGATTGCGCAAACGGCGAGCCGCGTGTGAACCAGATGCCGCCGCCGTCGCACGGCACCACGATTCCGCCAAGACCGACCGCATTTGAAATTTCCTGCACTTTGGCGTTGGGGACCGATTCGGAGTCGCTGTAATACCACAGTTCACACGTGACGGCTGCTATGTCCTCCCATGCGCCTATATACGGCGTATATGTGAGATACGGCATCACCGCATCGCCCGGTACGGATGTAGTCGGGTAAGCCGTCAGCCCGAACCGTTCAAAAAAAGCCTGCATCGCCGCGCCCTTAGTCATGTGGTCAGCCTCCATTTCTCCGCCGTGACTTGCTTGAACTGGAAGGTCGCGGTTTTCGGTGTCTGCTTTTCGTCCTCTGAGGTGACGCGGAAGGTCGCCCCGTCAGATACCCGGCGAAATACATCGTGATATTCCATCGGGATTTTGGTATCAACCGTCAGCGTGTAGAGCGATGTAACGCCCTGCTTTTCAGCAGTACGCGCCTGCAGGGAATTGTCATACACCATCGCGCCGTGGAAGGATGCTCCATCCACCCATTCGGTGATATAGCCGCCCTCGCCGTCGGGAACCCGTCTCCGGTCAACAAAAACGAATTCCTGCCGCATGGAATCAATCAGCATCACAGTTTCCTCCACTGCGCCAGACGCGTCTTGAACGCCGTCACCCAGTTATTCACGCCGCCGTCGGCTCCGTATCCGCCCGATTTCGTGTAAGAGTATCCGCCGAAGCTCTCCGACACATAAGGACTTTCCGCCGCCTTACCATACTTCTCTTGCCACGCCTCGATATCCGATACCAGCGTGAGCACCGACGGAGGGATTGCCATCTCCCACACTGCCCCGCGGAAGGTTTCGTCCTTCTGGAAGGTGTCCGAATTGCGGTACACGCCATCGTTGAAGGCACTTCCGACAATGCGGAAATACTGCCCATCAGCAAGAAAAGGCAGCGAAATGCTGCCATCCTTGATGGCGTATGTGTCAATATGGATCCCGCCGTCAGGCACGAACCAATTATTGAGATAGCCAAGGATTTCCTCAAGCATTTCGCTGCCTCCTTTGGGATGTTTACGCCGCGTCCACGGTGATGACCGCGATGCCGTCCAGATACTCTGCAAACAGGGTCATGCCCATGATTGCAAAGGATTCGGAAACCGCCGTGCTGTAGTTACCCTGGGCGTGGAAACCGATGAGATTGGTTTCGCCGTCGGTGGTGTAAGTGAGACCCGCACGGGCAAAATCGCTTTCGCCGGGATCGACATAGTACAGTGCGATGTTTTCAACGGGAGTTGCAATCACCTTGTTCCGTGCGATTTCGCCGTCAGACAGCAGAATCACGGTATCGTAGCCCATGAAATTCTTGATGTACTGGAAGCCGAACTCGGCCTGTACGGTGATGTTTGCGTCACCGAGGTAGTCATAGAGGTCAAGCACATTCACAAATCCCACGATGCGGGTTGCAGTGCGGTGCATCTGCTTAAACTTGTTGATGACGGAACCCTTCGCCATAGCAAGCGCACGCTGCCAGCTGGATTCGGTCAGGGTAAGCGATCCGGTGTTGAGGTAGCTGTAGAAGCGGGACACAACGGTGTTCTGCAGTTCGAACAGGAACTGATCATCGGTCATGCCCACAGCTGCATCATAGCCGTGATCCTTGATCGCTTCGAGGGATACCGCCTTGGAGTACTTCTCGATGGTCATCTCCGAGTATTTCTTTTCCTTCACCGTGAACTTGCTGTAGGGGATGGGCTCGCCCTCGCCTACATTGCCGGATGCAAGGGTGCCTTCGGCGTACTTGCTCTTGAGCGTGGTGCCGGGAGCCTTGCGGATGGGTCTCATGATGCCCAGAATCTCACGCAGATGGTCCCAGTTGGATGCAAAGCGCGATACGAAATCAATCTCTCGTGCGGTTACGGCAATATCAGCCGTCTTAATAAGGTTTTCAGCAGCCATAGATTAAATTATCCTCCGTTCTTTCCGAAAAGTGCAAGGTTTTCCGCAATCGCCCTCTGACGGTCTGCGGAGTCCTTGATGCTCATAATCTGTTCCCGCGTCATGCCGCCGCTCGTCTGCGGGGGATTCTGTACGTGCGCGCCCTGTGTGCGCGTCTCGGGAATGTAGTCGCGCCAGTCTGCCCGAATCTGCTGTTCGAGGTCGGATGCGCCTTTGATTCTGCCATCCTCCAGCTCCACCTTCGCAAGGTCGGTGCCAGAAAGGATGGTGTCTGCCAGTTTTCCGCGGATTCCGATGCCCTCCAGCATGGTACGATATGCAGCGGACTTCGCCGCCGACGCTTTTTCTGCGTCAACATTCTGGCGGTACGCCTCAAAATCGCCGCGCTCTTTTTCGTACTTTGCCTTGTAGCCCTCCGTGTCCGCCTTTGCCAGCTGTTCCCTCGCCGCGTCAAGCTCCTTTTTGACCTCGCCGACGGATTCTGCTTCGGTCTTGTAGCGGTCGCGCTCATCCTTCAGCGCGTCTACAGTTTCCGTGTGGGCATCAATGATTTCGCTGATTTTTTCATCCTCGATGCCAAGTGCCCTTAAAAATTTTCGTGTTAATGCCATCTTCAAACTCCTGTCCTTCGGTCGGAATTGCTTCTCCGATTCGTTTGATTCCATTGTATCACAGCTTCAAGGCTTTGGGGTGCAAACTGAAAAGGGGCATCGCGTTTTTGCGAAGCCCCTATCCTTTCAGTTCGTCGATGATGATGTTCTGATACGTTTTCCGATGGTCTGCAACTGCCGGCTTAAGGTACGGCTGTGCGCGTTGACCGTGCGTGTAATGCCATTGACCCTTGGAATCCTTATACACCCACGGTGTTTTGCGTCCGCCGTGCGCATATTTTCCCGTGCCCAATTCAACGTATGCCGCATATTCCAGATTCGAACCGATATAGACCGTCTGCTCCGACGCATCCACCTTGTGCGTGATGGAATTTCGGAGCGTGCCCGTGTCAACCGGCGCAAGATCAATGGCATAACCTTCCGCTTGCAGACCAATCCGCTCCAGCGCACGGAGAACCGCCGCGTCAAGCTCGCCCAAAAACTCCGCCCGATTGTCCTTGATCTCAATTTCCAAACGCATCCCTCCCCTGCGCTTTCATCCATTCCGTATATGTCGCCGCGTCTATCACCTCATTGCGCCCTGTGTTGGGATTGCGCACCCGCATTTTTCGCGGCTCTGCTTCGATGCCGTCCTTCTCGACCGTGCGCATGGCACAGCGGCAATTATAGATATCCTTCCCCACTGCGCCCAGCGAAGAATCGCCCGGATGCATCATATGAGAGCCGAGAGGGGACACAAACGGCTTGTCGATCTCCACCGTCTGCCCATCAAGCGCACCGTGAGAATGCCGCACACGGTTGTCCTTCGCCGACACCCAGCGTTTTTTGACCTTAATGCCCATCTTCGCCGCCGCGTTATAGGTGTCCTGTCTGCCGCTGTTCTGTGCGTTTGTGACAGCCGTACGCGCCGCACGCATTGCAGAAACCTCGTTCGCGTCTGTCACATTCTGCATGCGAGCCGCCACCTTGTCAATGCGCTCGCCACGAATGATTGCCGCTGTGATCTCATTTGTGATTTTCTCTCGGTTCCACAGAAGATCCTTGGGAATGTCAATCCGTGCAGGCGGCAGAAGATCGGGAACCTCAACAATGAGCCGACGAACCGTGCGCTCATTCCACAGTGTGAAGCTGGTTCCAATATCAAGATCGTGCCCCAGATTCTCCATTTCAAACGCCGCGAAATTATGCCCCAGCGACACCAGAGAGGGCGTTGTGTCGTTGATGTAGGACATTGCCACCTCGTTCACCGATGTCAATCTCTCCGCGCACTTGTCGCGCAATTCCGTGAATCGGCTTCCACGCGCAATCTGTGTCAGCCGCCATTCGCGGTATTCCTCCGGCGTGATTTCACCGGATTCCAGCTTATCGCGCATCTCACCGTCACGCTTGACAAACTGCTCGAAATACGCCTGTGCCTGCGCTTCCAGGGCATCCCGCGCCTCCCGGTATATCCGCGCAATCCGACGCTCCAACGCAGCAAGCTGTTCGTCTGTGATGCGCTCCGCCTCGTCGGTCATGCTTCATCTTCCCCCGATACTGCGGGAACCGCCGGGGCATCGCGACGCACCGCCTGCATGCGTGACATATCCTCTGCATCCTTGCGAGCCAGAATCTCCAAAACCTCGTCAGAGGTAATCCACGGAAGTTTGTCAAGCACCGCCTCGTCATCAAGATAATTCGCCGCAGAAAGAATCATCGTCGTCTGCTCCATCTGATTTGCAATGCGGTTACGCTTGAAAATCGGAATTGCCGCTTCCCCGGACACACCTTGCAGCCCCAGAAGTGCCGTGACGCACTCAATGATCTGATATTCGAAGTCGTCCGCATTTTCGTCCATCGGCTGATATGCCGCGTTGATTTCGGTCGCAGTTTTTGCCGCAGCGGAAATGGAAGATACATCCAGCCCACCGAAATCCTCATAGATGCCGCTTCGGATGCGGTCAAGATACGCCGTCCGCGCCTCGAACGGGATTTCCTGCGTATACGGCTGAATGTCGTTCTCGTCGGCATTCGACACCTGCGCGATATGACGATAAAGCAGCTTTTCGCGGAATCGCGCAAGGTCCGCCTCCGTCATGCCGCCCGCGTTTTTAATAATCCAGTATATCTGTGCGCAATCGGAGAGGTCATTGGCAAAGCCCGACCGAATGAGATCAAAGCTGTCAATGGATTGCTGCATGCCGACAAGCGTTGATTGCCGCAGCTCCGATCCCCAAAGCGGTTGAATCGGCAGACGGCTGTAGTTGCTGCTGTCGATGACAATCTCGCCGACCGCGGGGGCCGCCGCCACCGTCTGACGGTATCTCTGCATGGGCTCCTTTACCGTAAGTGCGCCGTCAATCTCCGTGTATGTCTCATATCCCTCCGGCGTGTACAGTACTGCGGTCAGCGGATGGTCTGCATCCAGCCGCCAAAATCGAACGCCCGCACTCAGCGTGCCGTCGTATTCGTCCCATACCGGCGCGAACTCCGTCAGGCGGAACACGTGCGCCTGGTCAACGTTCCAGAAAATATAAGACACGCCGTGAATGAGTGCCGCATATCCCGCCTTGCGCAGAGTTTCATCGAAGCCCGCGCCCAGCCGCTCCTTGATGCTTTCATCCGCGAACGTGATGCCATTGCCCAGCGAATACATATTGCGCTGAACATTGAGCCGACGGAAGAAATTCGATGCAATGCGATTGTTCGCCGCTACGGTGTCAATGATCTTCTCCCCGGTCGCGGAAAGAATCGTGCGAACAAAATTGTAAATGGTCGTATTCTGCTGCTTGTCGTATTCGTCTGCGGTTTTTGCCGTGTGATACTCCTTTGAGGATTGATGCACCGCAACAATCCGCTGCACCATGTCCAGACGATGTCCTTTTGCATCCTCGCGGAGAAAATCCTGATACGTTATCATAGCCTGCTTGTTATCCCCCTTTGCTCCGGTTCATCCCGGTATGTGTGCCGCAGAACGGTATAAGCCATGTACCGTACTGCGTCCATTGCATGGTCGTTTTCCTTGATCACGGTGTCCGTGTTTGCCTTTTCATCCCACCGATACAATCCAAACTCTCGGATGGTATTCCGGCAGGATGCATTGATGCGGATGCGCCCCGATTTCAAAAACACCGCCGTCTGGCGGATTCCGTCAAGCACATCGTTTTTTGCCTGACGCACTGTGAACTTGCCGCGTCTGCGAAGCGCCGTGATAAATGATGCGGCAGACGGGTCCACAATGACCGATTCAATGTCATGCCCCGCCGCCAATGCCTCTACGGCATCGCAGTAATCTTCGTCCGTATGCTGGCGGTTGGTTTCTCGCCCGCTGTAGTAATACTCCGCCACTGCAACCGCGCAGGATTGGCATACGCGCCACAGAATCGCCGCAAACGGGTTGAGCGTGCCATAGTCGCAGGAGATATAATATACCGCCCTGTCGCCGTCTCGCGGCGTGTAGTTGACTACACTGTGCTCTGGTAACTCGTAGACAAGCCCCTCTGCGACGCACCATTCGCCGAGGATGTAGCGGCGGTAGAACACGCCGGAATACATCGCCTCATATCGCGCAATCGTCCGCGCCGAAAGCCCCGGATTGTCGTGCATGGTAAAATGCAGATACAGTGCATTCCGCTCCCGATGCTTCTTGATCCATTCGGTGTAAAACCAATGCTGCGGCGATTCGGAGTTGCAGGAAAACCACGCCCGTGCCCCATCGACCGAGCATCGTGCAAGTGCCTGCTCCACAAACGAGCGCGGCATGAGTACGACCTCATCCATCATCACGCCCGCGAGCGTTCGTCCTTGAATCAGCATGAACGACGATTCATCCTTGCCTCCGAACACCTCAAACGTATTGAAAACCCGACCACTACGGACGGTCAGAATCTTGTCGGATGACCTCCATTCGAGCGTGTAGGTTTCCTTGGCAAGTGACATGGACAGGAACGGCACGACGATGTTTTTCTTAGCGGAATCCACCGTTTTTCCGCAGATGCCGAAACGCTGACCGTCGAAGTTATCCATCGCCCACTTGACGAACGCCCACATCATGATGGACGTTTTGCCCGAACGCACCGCACCGTCGCAGATGATCGCGTCGTAGCTCGAATATGGGAAGGCAAGGATTTTCTTTTGCTTTGGGCTAATCATCGCTTTCCAATCCTTCCGCCAACTCGCGCAGGCTCTTACTGAGTGCATCATCCGGTGCCCGCTCATCGCGCACGTCAATTTCGACCTTATCCGTCTGTCCGAGCCAGTTACGTCCGAGCCAGATCAACAGCGCAGGATTCCCGCTCATTGCCGATTGATACTGCGCACGTCGGAGTGATATTTTACCGATGCTGCGCTTTTGGCTAAAAATATGGGAGAAAGTGTCACTGTAGGTGCGTTTGCACCATGCTTCCAGCGTTTTCGACGATACGCCGAACCATCCGCAGATTTCGTCCAGCGTGCACTGCATCGCGCACAGCTTCTCAAATTCCGCCTTGTCGATCTCCTTACAAGGTCGCCCCATCGCCATGAGAAATCACTCCTTTCATAAAATGATGCCGCCGGGATTCGCACCGGCGGTCTTTCCCTATATTACATTGTATCATCATCCGCAGGCGTTGGGGTGCAAACTTTAAGCCCAAGCCCCTGTGCCACGAGCCGTATAAAGTCGCCGTGCCACTGACGCGCCACGCGCTCACTAATATACAGCCTGAGTGCCGCGCCAGCAATGGTGTGCGTTTTTGCAACCATCACCATGCGGATCAGCTTCATACGCGCTTCTCCGTCGGGGAGCGACAGCGTTTGTGCGACCGCGGCATTATACGCGGACACCTCGGTATCGGTGAGCAGTTCCTTTTTGGGGCAATCAGGATTTCCACAGATAGATACGATCCCCTTTGCATAGCTCCACCAATGATAACGTAATTTACTCATGTGTTAACCTCCTTTGAAATTTTGGGGCGGTCGGTCATTATCACACCAAGCAATCTCACCTGTGCGTTCTCGGATAACGGTAGCGTTGGTGCAGATAACCTCATCCCCATCAGCGAGCATCGCGTCGATCTGCCGTGCGGTGAAGTACGCATCCACCAACTGCATCAGTCGGGCACAAATACATCCAACAACTATGCCAATAAGATAGCATGCAACGGGATGGATCATTTGGTATCATCACTCCTTCTCGCAAACCTGACAATACGTATGCTTTACATACACAGCAATTTGCAAAATCTCGTCAAAAGTCGCGGTTACGTTGTTCAGCATGTGCTGTGTAATCGGGTGCCGTTCGAGCGCAAGCAAATCGCCGCCGGTGTCCATCGTTGTGATGATGTTCTCGAACAGGTGCTCAATGTTGCTCATGATATAACCTCCATTTTTCGTTTTCATGTGCGCCTTTCGGCGGCTCCGTTTCCGAAACCGCCACATCAAGCGCGGTTATTTGGATTTTTGCCTCTCCGCCAGCGCGGCTTCGGCTTCTTCGCGAGTGAGGAATAGTTTTTCTCCGATTGCTTTTGAAGGCATCGTTCCCATGTTCCATGTTTCAAAAGACACTCCTTTTGCACCGAAAATGATTCGCTGTATTCCGTCTTGCCGCATAAACCATTTGCCCTTGTCTGAGGGGTTAGCAGGCCATTTGGGCGTATATACAACCCACACCACATCTCCCACCTTGCAGGGAGAGCAGATTACGCTTTTACTTAACAGATAATCCGCCAGTTCTTCGCAGGTCGGACGCTTGTCCTCGGAGAAGCTACATTCGCGGATGGTGATGCACTCTGCAATAAGCTCCGCCAGTCGTTCGCGTTCAGTCATGGTGTTCCTCCTCAGCACGCGAACGGCACCTTGACATACTGTCCCGGCACATCGGTACGGAAATACAGATCCCCGTAGTAGTCGTCCCCGAAGCAGCCAGTGTGCTGGTCTACAAAATAATCGTCGCACCACTCGGCAATGCAGGTGCCGTCTTGGTATAATCCGCGCTCCCCTACCGTCAGACCGCTTACAAGTTCGGCGGAATACCAGTAAATTCCGCTATCATCAATCTTATCGCCAAGGCTGTATATGAGGCGGTTTATTTGTGCATTCAAGCAAGCAATGCGCTTGATTTCTTTGTAAATTGGGATTTGATTTTTCATTTTATCCTCCTACCAACAAAACAGGATTTTTGCAACAGCAAGCATGAAATACACGCTAAACATCGCATATACTCCCGCACGCTTATACTCACGGCGTGTAAACGCCTCAATGCACGTCCCCAGGTCGCACCCGCTTACCAGAACGCAAGCAACCGAAAGCGCGGTGCTTATCAGTGATTCAGTCATGGTTATTCCTCCTCTGTTTCGGCCACCCAATCAGCAAAATCCGAATATGCTTTGTATGCCACGAGGTATTCTTCAATTCTCACCTTCAAGGCAATCTCCCCCATTTCACATTCGATCGTTGTCATTAGTGCCGATTTGGCATTTTCCGCGCGTTTTTTCAGCATTTCGGTTATCAATTCAATAGTTTCCGGTCTCACCTCTCCACCTCCTCCAGCGGTCGCCGCCAGCATTTGGCGCAAATAGCTGCATCCCTTTGGCAATATTCCGGTTTATCATAACCGCAATAAAATGCGCAGACACCCGGCACCATGTTATCTACATACTTCGCCTTCGGATGCTTCTCGAAGAAATCATCCGAAATCGTCTTCTCCGGATGCTCCGCCGCCCACTTGGCGAGGATGGCTTCGGTCTCGAATGCGTCGATTGCCATTGCATCTTTTTCTACAATGCAATTGTCGCGCAGCTCACAATCGTTGCACACTATCTTCGTCTTACACATCCGCATCCATATCCGCATCGCTTCCTTAAACTCCATCTTCTTCATCCTCCTCGTCAAAACTGATTTGCCCGTCGTCCTTCGGCAATGCTTCCCCGCTGATCCACCAGGCATAGTATTCATCCGCGGTTTCAAACCTGCATGCACGACCATCCCGCTTCGCGTCCTCGATCAGATGCCCGAACCAGCGGATCCAATTCGCTTTATATTTCGGCATTGCATCAAGTTCGTCTGCCGCTTTGGAGCTCATCGGACATCCGACGCATCCAACCCGCTTATAGCCCATCGCATACAGAGGATTCACCGTGAGACGGCGCATTTCGATAAACTCCCACACATCATCGTCCGTCCAGTCAATGATCGGATTCACAACGCGCTTCCCCTTGATCTGGCATGTCTCAAATTCCTTGCGGGATTCGTCGTTGTCGTTGAGCAGTGTCAATCCGCCGCTCTTTCGGTTTTGAACCTCCACCACGCCGCGTTGTGATGCTCGCTTGACGGATTCACTCCATCGTACACCGGTGACACACACGCGATCTTTGCCGCCGTGTTCCTTCAGCTTCTCGCAGCAATACCGCTTCAACCGAGTAGGCGGCATTTTCTTCTTTCGCATCAGCCGCGGGAAGCTCATTCCCGGATAGTGGATGGTGAACGGAACGCCCATTGCCTCATACCGCGCCTTTTCGCGACGGATAAAATACACCGTCTCTGGATGGTCGAGCGTTGTGTGATTGTGATGCACGCCGTGCTTCACGCCAGCCATGAGCGCAAGTTCCTTGATGACCGACGAATCCTTGCCGCCGGAATCGCAAAGGTAATACCCCTCCGGCGAATATTCGAGCGCCAGCGCCTCAAACGCCCGGAGCCGATCGATGGCAACCGCTACCTTGTCGAAGATGTATACGCCATTCTCACCGATCCGTTGTTCCTGCAGCATCGCTGATCCTCCTTCTCCATCTCTCGATTTTGGAATCCTCCACATCGGCGATATCGTCACAGCTGATCTTCAGCTTGAGCCGCAACGCCTCCGCCGCGACATTGACATCGGCGATGCGCTCAATAAGCCGGTCTCTCGCCTCCTGCACAGCATTCGGCGGAATGTTTTCGCCGCATATCATACAGTAATACTCTTTTGCTGCCGCGTCAAGATTGTCCGCCGCCGCCCCAAGATGTACAACCAGGTCATCGACGGTCAGTTTGTTTGTGATTGTGAGCATATCATCCCTCCATCCACCAATATTTTTGCATAAAATCGTCCTCCGCGACATAACGAGTGCCGCGAACCATCACATACGGCAAATCCCAAAGCTCCGTGCGGGTAACCGGATGTCGCGCCATGTACCACCGAAGGGCATGATACGCACGTCCGTCGATGGTCAGCGTATCGCGCCGCCCCGAATTCGCTGCAGCTCCGGGGATGCCGCAGAAAGCGCGGTAGTCGTCCCGGTTGACGTAGATGTGCCCGCCATCCATTACCGTAGGCAAACCGCGCTCGATGCGGTTGTACAGTAAGCGTGGTGTCGTGCGTTCTTCCTTCGCAAACACGCTGATCAGCGTATACAGCCTGCCGTCACGGATGATCTCACGCTGTTTCATGTGGGTTCCTCCATCTTCGCTATCGCTTTCACGATTTCTGTATATCTCACGTTCGCGGAATTACGATCCGGGTAGCCCTCTTCAATCCAATCACCGCAGGTGAGCTTGATGTGCACTCGCCATCCTTCTCCGTCACAATCTTTGCAAGCTGTAACTCCCTCGATTCGGTCTGCGCGTATGCAGCCAATTTCTCCATCTTCGTGCATCTTGAGTTTAATCAGCTTCATGCTTACACCTTCCTCTCCCTTTCGCATCCACCGCCGCCAACGATCGGCGCAGCCATGATATACCGCACCGGGACGGCGATTATCGAACCGTGTTCGCCCGTCATTTTGACGGCGTGCGTCAAAAGCTCGTACGCGTTGATCAGCCGCTCCGGCGCGTTGCTTCGATCTTCCACCCACTCCCGCGGGCAATCGCAGTCAATGCCGAGCAACTCGCATCCGTCTACGCGTCTGCCATTCCGCCGGAACTCCAGCGCGAGATATTCCTCCGCGCCTGCGCCTGTGTTGCCCTCCACGCCGATGGGCTGTCCCGCGTGCACATATTCGCCCTCGCGTACATACGCGCATGCCAGCCTGCCATAAGTGATGTGCACCTCCTGCGCTCCGGCAATCTCTACGATTCTTCCACGTCGATATTCACGGGATTGGGGATTGTAGCACCGCGTCGATGCGACGACAACGCCATCCTCAATGGCACACACGGTCTTTCCGGTAAGATCGTGCCACGTCGGAGAGCCTTGGAAGCATAAGATGCCTGCCGTCTGCTTCTTGCCCGCGATGCGCGTTCCGATGAGCTTGAATCGCTTGGATTGATATAGCTTTTCGATGTTATACATGATGTTCTCCGTTGATTTTTGGCATTAGTGCGTCTCCTTTAACAGTTGCTTGATTTCGTCATAAACAGAAATCGCTTTTTCAAGCGTATCGCACACCATCGTATACGGTTGTTTTGTACTTTTGATGTATATTTCGACGCACGCCTTGTCTTCAAGATAATCACACACCTTTATCATCTCAATGTCATCCGCTCGTATTGCCGCGCGATGCCCGCTTCTTCCGACTATTTCGATGAATTTTGCACATAATGACGCGCCCATTTATTCCGCCTCCTTCGGTGTTAGCGGCTCAGGAGCCGCCGGCGGCCGCTCCTTCACGCTGATCCATTTGTTCATGCCTGCACCTCCTCCACCACTTCAAGCGGCGCATCATTGAAGCTGTTCGGCTGTACCGCATCGCAGAGTCTCACGGTGTGGAGCCATTTGTTCCCCGGCTCCGGCTTAATGGTGTACGAGATCGGATGATACTTCATCCCATTCACCGAAACAAGCGTCGGTGTGCCGTTCGCATACTGCGCGGCAAGCTGTAAAAATCTGTTTCTATCCATAAATGTTTCATCTCCTTTTTATATGTGGCAACGTATGTGGCAACACAAAAAGTATAGGTGACATCTGACAAAATCAATACCTGTTGCCACTGTTGCCACTGTTGCCACATGTTTTCTCTCACACACGAGAGCATGCAAACTCATTTCCAGCGTTTCCCAGTATATATACTTACTTTTTCAAAAACTCTTCAAAAACGAATTTTTGTGGCAACAGTGGCAACAACGGCTTCGCGCCTGACAAAATCGGTGGAAACACTGTTGCAACACTGTGGCAACGGTGGCAACAATTCCTACTCTGGGAGGTCATTCACGTCAATTTCCACCGCTTCCGGGTCTGGCGGCTGTGATTTAATGACTACACACCGCGTGTTCATGCCGGGACGGACACGCACCATCTTGTCGAGGTGTCTGCCTTGACCCGTAATCAATCCGCGTGAATTCGCCCATGCGAGAAATGACACCGCATTGAATCCCGAGTCCTGCATGACCTCGTTGAATGTCTTTCGGATGATGCAAATCTTATCATCATCAAGCCTGCCATAGACCTTGCCGACATCGACTTCGCCGCGCCCGACGAAGTTGTTGACATTCTCTGCGATCCAGCCGTAGAGCCATTCGAGCGCACGGGCATTCACGTCAACCTGTTCGCGTGTGGACAGGAACGGCAGAATCTCTTCCACCGTCAGTTCCTCGCCCTCGCCGAACATCCACATGCATGCCAGATGATCCGCCGCCAGAAGCAGGGATGCGGATAACGCCTGCTTGTCCGTGATGTCGGTTTTGCGGAGCCTTGCCAGATAATCCTCCTGCAGGCTCCGCGCAAGGTCGAAGTTGTTCCGGAGCAGGCTCACGAAGTATTCCCCCGCGTGACCGTAATTCTCGCACATCACCCGCACAGCACCGCGGGGATCCTCAAACAGCCGCTGTCCCTTGCAATCAATCTCGATGACGCGGTTCACCGCGCCTCCGCCGGAATTTGCCGTGCTGATGGGCATTTCGCCCGTGGTGATGGCGATGTTTGCCCATCGCTTCATCTGCTGGAGCCCGCCGGATTTTGCACCGCGTGTGCGTCCCACGCCCTCCGCGAACTTGTAGATGAACTCGTCGAAGGATTTTCGGTCCTTGGCGATCTGCAGCTCGTCGATGAACACCGGCACGCTGCCGGATACACTCGCCAGAACCTCGACACCAACATCCGTGGTGTTGAATGTGTGGAAAAGTCCGCCATCCTGTGACGGTTTTCCCCACACGGAGATCGCCGCCATCAGACCGACCGTCTTACCCGCTTCGGTGCCGCCCCACATGTGTACGAGGAACGGCAGGCTGCGGCAGGGCTTGACCATGCAGGACGCAAAGGATGCCGCAAGCGCGATTTTTGTTACAATATTGCATTGTCTCGCCGCGCCGAAATATTCCAGCCACACCGCCGCACTTCCCGAACGGCACACGCCGTGGAACAGGGATGCGCCCGACGGATCGCCGTCATACTGCAGATCCTTGACATACGGCGCGAACATGTCCTCGCCCACCCATCCCAGACGGGAGGTGGATGCGATCTCCGGCATGTTCTGATAGTTCAGATGCTCCACCTCGGTAAAGTACCGCACAAGAGCCTTTGCGTTCTCGCTGTCCACGCCCACACCCCAGGCGGAAAGCCCCACGACCTGCGATGCGGTGGCAAGCATGGTGCGCGGAACCGTCTGATACCGCCATCTGCCGCCGCGCCGGTACGCCACTTCGAGCTGGGTTTCTCCGGTGTCCACGTTGATCATCCGCTTGGTGGGCATGATGGGATGGGAGCAGACCTGCACCCGCTCGTGGTAGGCGTTGTAGCCCATCACTCCCACCGCATCATTGCAGACATACTCGCCCACCATCAGTTCAAGCGGCTGATCCTCGTAGTCGGTGGCATTGGATTCGGTGACAATGCCGTCGTTGCGGTGGGATTTTTCGTAGGCGTTGAACTGGGAGACGAAATTCTTGATGCCGAACTCCTTTGCCTTTGCCGCCGCCATGTCGCGGTAACGCATGGTTTTGTAGGTGTCGCCGCCGCCATGCTCCAACACCCACGCATGAGGCGTGGAGCCGTTCGTGAATTCCTCCAGCGTCCATTCCGGCAGCGGCTCGAAGGTCAGCACTTCCAAAATCTCACCCGCCATGCGCCATCTCCTTCTCCGCCTCTCTCACCCGCTGTACAGCCGCTCTGGCAGCCGCTTTCGGATCGCCGGCATAATTGCCGCCGCCCAGCAGCATGTCTGTCTGACGGTCAAAATGCTCCCACTGCGCGGTATGTACGGGGGTCTGCAGCTCGCGTCCGCGGATCCAGTGCATGATGCGCGTGAACAGGACAAAGGTTTTGTGGGTGCGCTGACGGCGTTCTCGCTCTTTTGCGGCGGCGGATTCCCGCTCCCGCTGTTCGATGCGCATCCGTCTCCGCTCCGAATTGCTGACCGATTCCAGCCCCAACCCGAAATCCGTGTCGAGAATGCGCATGGCTCCCGGAAAGTCGGTGCCGTGGATGCGCTTGGTGAAGTCAATCACATCCCCCTTCGCGCCGCAGACAAAGCAGTGGAAAACGTGTTTGTCATAGCCCAGGTTGTCGTGCTCGCCGCCGTGGAAGGGGCAGGGTGTCCGTCCGAACCGCCGACCGGGACGATGGTACCGGGCGATCACATCCGCCATGGACACGCGGTCTTTGATGCGGGCGGCTTTCGCCCTTGTGTCTGTGATATCCATAATCATTCCTCCTTTTGTAATATTGTACCATCTGTCAACCTCTCACCACCCGCCAAAACCTCCCAGAACCCGTCGTCTTTTTTCATGAAGTTTCGCGCCAATGTTATGACAGGAATCGACAATATCCCAAAACTTGTCATACATCCTATACAAAAGCCACACGTTATCCGCAGTCAACCCCCAGCAATTCAGCGATCCGCCGTCCGGTGGAACGCTTGTCGCAGAACAGGAAGTCCACGCCGTATGCGATGTGAACCTTGTACATCCGCTCCATGAGATCGCGCCCGGTGATGGCGTTCGGATAGGTGTCAAGGAGCGGATTGTGCCAGCTCGCCACATCCTTCAGCTCGTGGATCTGACCGCCGTGCTCGCAGAGGATGGTGAGCTTTACGCCCAGCTGCTTTGCCAGGCGGATTTCGTCCATGAACCGCCGTTTGTCCGTGCCGAGGTTGGTACACAGTTCGGAGAGGTCCTTCTTGCGGTCAACTACTACGAGGGGGTTGTCGAATCGCTGGTAGTCTCCGACCACAAGCTTCGATGTGATGTGCGGGATTTTGTGCGAATCGAAGTAGTCAACAATGCGCACGATGGCGTGGCGTTTTTCGCGGCTGTCGATGATGATCATAGGCATCAGTTGATCGTGTCAAGAACACGATTCAGTCCTACAAGCGCGCCGTATCCTTCACCTTCTCCAGATGTAATGATTGTCTGAACAGTGGGATTGATTGCCTCCACAGCGGCCTTTTGCACATCCAGTTCCTTGTCGCGGAAGTATTCGCTGGTGTAGCCTTTCTGCTTTTCAAGTTCAGCCTCCTTTTCGAGGCGAGCGACTTCTACTTCAGCCTCCGCGATCTTGATTTGAGCCTCTGCCACTGCGAGCTGGGCTTCTGCCTCGCGTTCCTTTTCATATGCGACAGCATCAGCGGCAGCCTGTCTTGCCAGCAGTTCCTTTTCCGACTGCGCCTTCTGCTGGTCTACAATCTGCTGGTTAATTTCATCCTGTTTCTCGCGTTCCAGCTTCGCAAGTTCAACTTCATTCTGCGCCTGTGTCTTCTGGTCAATCTTTTGCTGAATATCTTCCGGCAGTATAAGCGTGCCAATCTCAAATCGTACCAGTTCAACACCATATACCTCTTCCAGCGTTCCTGAAAGAATATCGAACACCTCGTTTTGGATTTCAGCGCGGGAACTCTGGATGTCATACACCGAATAAGACTGCGAAACGGTGGAAAGCTTGCCCTTGGTCAATCCGTATATGTCGTTGTCGATGATGGAATCAAACGACTTTGTACCAAACGACTTGATGATCTTTGCAATGTCGATGGGACGCACCGAGATGTAGATATCCGCATCAATGTTCTTTCCTTCCTGTGATGCAATCTGCATGGACATATCATGCTTATTATCGCCTTCAGCGAGGCCCGTCCAGTTTTTGCTGATGATGGTGGTCGGATATGTCAAAACATCCTGTGTAACCGGGTTGATGCGGATCCTGCCGGTGCGAGCCTGGTTGATAACTGATGTTCCGGGAATTACGTTGTCATCGGTTCCGGCATTGCGGTCGTAAACGTAGCCCTCATATCCTGCGGGGATTGTTTCGTGTGTGACTCCGTAAACAATGAGTACACCGATCGCAATAATCATGAGAGTTACAAGTGCGGCAAGAAACTTATTCATCTTCGTTCTCCTTGTTGTTTATAATATATTTTTGAATCCAATTATAGATCTCATTGCGGCAGAATGTTGCTGCTGCAACAATTCCCACAGCGATTATGATAATGGCGCGTATGGTCACTTGCGTCCTCCCATCAGAACGGCAGATCATCATCTTCGCCGACCGTCTCAAACTTCGGTGCCCCTGCGGGCTGATTGACCGCTGCAGGAGGCGCATACGCGGCGGGGGCACCATCGCCCTGCGCATCCCGCTTCGAGCCGCAGAAGCTCGCCTCATCGACGGTCAGCACCTGTGCGGAATACTTCTGCCCGTCCTTCTCCCACTGCTCCGTGGTCATCTTGCCGACCACGATAATTTCCTGCCCCTTCGCGAAATACTTGCCGAGGAAGTCCGCCGTGCTTCTCCATGCCTTGCACCGCTGGAAGCACTTTGTTTCGACTTCCTTGTACTTTTCGCTCCACGCGATCGTGAAGTTGGCGCAGGACACGCCGGATGGTGTCTGCTTCACTTCGGGATCAGCGGTCAGCCGTCCCTGCAAAATGAACTTATTTACCATGCTTCTTTTCCTCCATAGCTTCGTTGATGGATGCGGTCAGCTCGTTCGCTTCGGGCGGTGTTTCAAACCACTCGGATGCCTTGGATGCGCCCTCTTTGAGCGAGTTGAAGATGCCGATGTACTCTACCAGATCGTCCGCAGACATGCTCTCCACGCCGTGACCGAGACGCGCTTCAATCTGCTCCTGCGTCACGCCGAATTTGGTAAATTGTACAATCATTTTTCGGATTCTGTCGATTAACGGCTCGTCCGACTTGCCGGCAAGCGTCTTTTTGCACATTTCGACAGCATCTTCCACAAGATCGTTCGGAAGGATGGCGAGAATCCGTGCGCGAAGTCTGCGTGCGCCCATGTTGGCGTTGACCTCGTA
>JAZRQR010000028.1:0-1145 GCA_045650025.1 Eubacteriales bacterium | reverse complement strand
GTCTATGATTCTCATGGGAAGGATATTTTATTCAATTTGGCGCAAATATTTTCTTAGTCGTCTGCACCGTCCTCGAGCACCTCATCGTGGAACTCGATGTTTTCCAGGATCTTTGCAATGCGTGCGCCGTGCTCGACCGATGCGTCCTCGATAAAGGTCAGCTCGGGCGTCATGCGCAGATTGAGCGTTCTTGCCAGCTGCGTGCGCATATAGCCGCTTGCCTGGCGCAGACCCTTGGCAACGTCCTTTTTATTGCCCGAAAGGCAGGAATAATACACCTTTGCAAACTTGAGATCGGGCGTGACGTCCACTGCCGTGACGCTGACAAACGCGTCGCTGACGCGAGGGTCCTTGACACCGCGCAGAATGACCATCAGTTCCTTTTGCATCTCATCGTTGATTCTGCCTCTTCTGTAATTCGCCATAATATCTCCTTTTTTGAATGCTTACGTTCATTTCAAGGTATTGTACCACAAAAGTACGCACTTGTCAATCACCGCAAAGCGGAATTTTTCACTCTACGCGCAGACAAAATGCAAACGCAGGCAGATTGTTGCCGTTTCGCAGATCGGCATGCTCAACAGATGCACGAATGGCGTAGGCATACGACACCACGCTTGCATCCGCGCCCTCGGGCACGTCGACCAGTACACAGCCGCGCGTTTCAATGACCGCGCGTGCGGGCAGATCCGCCCCCTTGGGACCGACGCTGAAGCCCTTGACCTCTGCCCCGATGCTGTCGCGCGGAGACTGTCCCAGCGCGCAAAGACCGTCACCGATATCGGTAAAGCAGACTGTGATCTGCTTGCCGTCCGCGGACCTTTGTGCCGTGGTGGGCTTGGGTGCGCGCGCCTCGTACTCACTGCCGATGCGATATTCGCGTGCCAAAGCCAGCTTTGCAAGACGCATGGCAAGCTCGTACTTGCGCGGTGAGTGCGCAAAATCGGGGTGATCGTCGGGTGAGCCGAGATCCATTGCGGGGGTAAGCGTACTGTTGGGGATTGTAGCAAGCGCGCCAAGCTGCTTGACGCGCACGGTATCAAGCGCCGGGAAGTAGGTAGCACACTCGCCGCGATAGTCGGACAGCTGTACGTTATAGAACGGGAACTCTTGCCCAAAGCGTGCGCGCTCGTCCTCTACAAAGC
>JAZRQR010000027.1:0-18218 GCA_045650025.1 Eubacteriales bacterium | reverse complement strand
GCCGAAAGACGCATAAATGCATCGCCCTCGGGCAATTCGGTTCGATTCCCGTACGGCTAGCCGTACGGGAGTCGAACCAAGTTGGTTTTGACGAGCAGATTTTCTCGATCCCTTTATCTTTCCCCTTGGACATATTGCTTATATGCCCTGCGGGAAAAGCTTTTGGGCTCAAAAAAATCTGCTGCGTCAAAACTGCTCGCACCCGAGAGCGAATGCATTTTTGATGGATTTTGGTGAGATTTTGCGAAGCTAGATACCAATCTTGCGAGTAAAAGCACGCCGAAAGACGCATAAATGCATCGCCCTCGGGCAATTCGGTTCGATTCCCGTACGGCTAACTTTATGCATCTTGGGAAACGGTTACGGGATCAATCATGTGCTTTTTGATGACGGGATATGCGCAATATACTGAAATAAAGCTCATGTATGCAAAGAAGAACAGCGCGGGAATAAAGACCAGGAATCCAAGATTGAATTGCAAGCCGATAAAGGCAAGCGAGCCCCAAAGTGCCAGGCACAGCAAAATGCCAAGTCCTGCCATAATGTTACGCTTGATGCCAAGTGCCGTGAAGATCAAGGCGTTCTTGAGCATCTTGTAGAACGTAATATTGAACGTGATCATCATCAGATACAGATACATGCGCATAAAGAGATAGATCACGATCAATGCGGTGATTGCAAAGAACATCAGGTAAGACCAGTAGTTGGATCTTGCATTCCATGCGTACAAAAAGTCAATGATCAGCACGATGATGACGCCTGCATCCACAAGTCCCAGCAGAAGGCCTTGTTTGAAATTCTTTTTGATGGCGTAGAAATAATCGGAAAACATGAACACGCCATCGCCGCGTACCATGCTGCGCAGAATGTATGTAACAGCCGTGTTTTGCCAACCCCAGGTGATAGCCAGTACGCCAAGCAGCACGTAAGGCAGCCAGCTTGCATACGAATTATACGTAATAAAATTGACTTGGGGCATGTGCGTCATCAGCTCGGTTAAAAGCTCAATGCCGCCGCCACCGGTCAGCTGGGCACCCATCAATGCGGAATATGCGGGGCTGCTCATGGTGGGCATCTGCGGGCCGTTGAAGAAGACGTATACGGCAAGCGCAATGGGCAATACCATGGCGAACATCATCAGATTCAGCGAAAGCAGATTGGAGAATTTGCGGAAGGTCAGCTTAAAGAAATACTTTAAGTTAGGTGTGGTATCCTCGCCGGGATCAACACCACGTCCGTCGCGGTTCATATCAAAGAT
Source organism: Eubacteriales bacterium (assembly GCA_045650025.1). Taxonomy (GTDB): domain Bacteria; phylum Bacillota; class Clostridia; order Oscillospirales; family CAG-272; genus SVQP01. Next base: position 16,960 of record JAZRQR010000027.1, on the reverse strand, counting down.
ATTTGGGATCTTAAATTTACGTTGCTTTTCCAAAACAGTGAATTCCTTTTGTGTAATGATTTTGTATAATGTTGTTGTGATTTTAAGCGTTCTGATGTAAGACCTCGAATGCAATGACCGTTGCTGCAGAGGCTGCTGAAAGCGAGCCGTTGAAGCTGCGACCGTAATCAATGCGTACGATCTGATCGGCGCTATCCAGAATGGTTCTGGAAATGCCGCGTTTTTCGCCGCCGATAATCAGCAGCAAGGGTTTTTTGAGGTTAGCCTCATAAATGTTGACCGAGTCACGGATTCCTGCACATACGACCGAGTAACCGGCAGCTTTGAATTGCTTGACAGCTTGCTCAACGTCGCATACGCGAATGTCAAGCATCTCGGACGTGCCTGCCGAGGATTTTGCGACGATGCCGGGCACGCATAAGCGATTTTGCGGAGCGAGCAGCACGCCGTCCGCACCGGCTGCATACAAGGAACGAAGCGTAAAACCCAGATTGAACGGGTCTTCAATGCCGTCCGGAAGCACCCAGAATCCGCCCGGAGCAAGCTCAGCGCAATCCGCGTAAGTGCGGTCGCCGCACAAGGCAACTATGCCACCGTGCGTCGTGCCTTGCGTGATCCCGTCAATGTCTGCAGTGCTTACGTATTGAATTGCAAAGCCATGAGAGGCAGACATGGACTTTAAATATCCGACCTCACGAAACTTGTTACGTTTCTTGTCCTGATCCACCAAGACTGCATAGATGGGACGGTTATTGACGCCGTCGTCGCGTCCGTGCAGCAACGCGGAGATCGAAGTCATGCCTTCAAGCAAGCAAGTATAGGATATATCTCGAAAAATCGGCATAATTTACTCCCGAAATAACATAAAATAGGCGACAGAATCATAGGATAAAGCAGAAATCCTATGAGAGGTACGAATATGATGTACATATCTGCAGAAAAGGAACGCTGCGTATTACTTGCGAATTATTTGATAGAAAACGGTGCCACAGTCCGCTCGGCAGCAGCAAGATTCGGTATCAGTAAAAGCACGGTACATAAGGACGTGACGCACGTATTACCACACGTGAACCGTGCGTTGTATCTGCATGTCAAAGAGGTGCTGGACAAAAACAAGAGCGAGCGACATTTGCGCGGCGGGCAGGCAACCAAGCAGAAATATATGGTGCTGGAGCGTGAAATCCGCTAAAAACGCTCGGGGAAGACCCTGTATAGAGGTTTTTCAAGCCTTTCAATCCCCTATATTATACAAAACTTTGATTTTGTATAATCAAGCGAATGTGTAAATATATGCCCTGTTTTAGCAAAAAAACCTTGTTTTTTTTCGATACCATATCATTGTACCATATAAGTAATATAATTACAAGTGATCGCAAGAAAATTCAACGTTGTATCTACAAAAATTTACATATGCCCTTCTGTCAACCTCACTAAAATCTGTCCTTGAAAACTGTGTATATTCCCGATTTTCGATTTTATACTTTACTTTATGCATATTGGTATGGTATAATAGTAAAAACGGTTTATCCGATAAGGAGGAGATTTTATTATGGCAATTAAAATGCGCGTACTTTGCACCCCCGGCAAGAAGAAGCTGGTTTCCATTACACAAATGATCAAGCAGGAATTCGAGCTCAACATCAATGCAGCTGATGTAATTCCCCCTGCATATTCCTGTGATAAGGAGAGACTGGTTGTGCTTTGTGTAACCTGCAAGGGCTCTCTTAAGGATGATATCAGATTGTTCATCAGCGAGCTGAACAAGACCCGTGCTGCTAACGTAGCACTCATGATCGACGGTACTCCCGACGGTGACGCTTACGTTCGTTCCTTGCTGGCTAGCGCAGGAACCAACGTTTGCCCCGATACTCTGTATATCAACGGCGGCAATATCTTCAATTCCAAGATTTCCGATCAGGAAAAGACCGACATTCTTGCTTGGGTCAACAACTGCATCGCATCCATCTAATCGTATAAAAAAAGAGGCGTTTGCCTCTTTTTTTATTGCGTCTTTTGCAGCAGATTCTTTAGATCTCTCAAAGAACCTTGCGCAAATATTGAAATGTCCACGCCGTGCGCGTTGATCAGGTTTCGTGTGACCAGGAATACGTCGCAGCCCAGATGGCGTGCTATCATGTCCTCGTCCACATTGTTGCCAACCATCTGACACTTGTGCGGGTCCAGTCCCGTGCGAGCAAATAGCTCGCGGTAATATTGCAAATTCGGCTTGCAGTAATGATAGTCCTCGTACGTTGTGATCTCTGTAAAATCCATAGGATCCAAGCCGGCGCGTTTGATTCGCGTGTACGTTGCAACGCGCGGAAAAAACGGATTGGTAGCCACCACCATAGGAATGCCTGCTTGCTTGAGAAACGCTACCAGCTCAGCCGCTTCGGGATCGCAGCCGCAGGTCTTTTGTACAGTCTGTGCGAATTCGGTGCTGTAGTAATGCTCGGTGACGTCCAGCGTAACGTGTACGCCGATCTCGTCTTTGTGCTTATTGTAATACTCGATGAACGCCTGCTTGTTGGTGCAGCATCCGTCATTGGCAATGACGTGCCCAAGGCTTGCTTGCAGCCCAAGGGCGATGGATGCGAACTTTGCGGGATCGTCATCCAGGCTTTTGACCATGCCTTTGATCAAAGCGCGTATAAAAAGCGGCTCATCCATGGGCATCAGCGTGCCGTCCAGATCAAATAAGATCGCTTGGTATTTCATGCTGTATCGTTGCTTAATGAGCGAATCTGTAATTGTAGAACATGTCCTCAATCATCAGCTTGCCGTTTCTGTCTGTAATAATGATATAGGTTGCGGCGCTGCCGTCACTACCGATATCATTGCGGAATGTGCTGTTGTTCTTATGGATCTTGTACTGCAGTACGAAGTGATATTCGGTATAATCGCCAAGCTTCTTATCCGAAATCTTTTGCTGTCCGAAATTGGTGATTTTAATGTCGTAAAGCTGGGTCATGGTAAAACCGGGATCGGGCTCCAGCTCCTTGTGTTCAAAATAATAATCACTAAAGAACGAGTTGTAAGTCTCGGCGTCGCCCATGATAATGCTTTCCACCATGTCACAGATCAGCGTAACGCCAACCGCCTGCTTGTCGCGATTGGAATCGTCCAGCTCGATCATGGAGCCCAGCTGTGTTTTGTCCGCAAAATAATAGATCTTACGGTCCAGCTCCAGATATTCCTTATCCTTCATGATGTCGTAATCATAGTCAATGGGATAGAAAATGATGGTGAAGTCATTTCCCTGATATTCGTTCCCTGCTCCGCCGGTTACAAAGTCTTCCAGCCAGGGGAAATAGCCGTACAATGTCTCTGTAAACGCTTCGGAAAGCATGGAGGAAAACGCAAAATATACAAGCACAAAGGCAAGCATCACACAAAAGGTAATGATGATGATTTTCTTGAGCTTTTTGGTCTGTTCTCGTGCACTTCTGGGCACGTAGTTCTGATCCTGATTCACAAAAGTTCTCCTAAATATAATTTTTCGATTCATTATAGCACATATATCGTACAAAAACAAGTATGCTTTGCAGGAAAGGTATGAATTTCTTGCAAATTTTTTCGGAATGTTTTGCGCAAAGGTGTTGTATAATTTCATGTTATATGATATAATATTATGAATAATTATTTTCCGGAGCGAATTATGAAATATCTTGTTTTAATACCGGACGGAATGGCTGACGTCAGCGTACCGCAGCTGGATGATCTGACCCCTATGCAAAAGGCGTACAAGCCCTGTATGGACACGCTTGCAAAGGAATCTATGGTAGGTATCGTATCCAATGTGCCCGAGGGCATGGTGCCGGAAAGCGACACCGCCAATATGGCAATTTTGTCCTTTGACCCTAAAGTGTATTCGCGTGGCAGATCTCCCTTGGAGGCTGTCAGCATGGGCATTAACATGCAGCCGGATGAAACGGCATTCCGTTGCAATCTCGTCACACTTTCCGAGGACGAGGAGCTATACGAGGATAAGATCATGATCGACCACAGTGCCGATGAGATCTCCACCGAGGAAGCAGATGAGCTGATCAAGGCGCTGCAAGAGCATTTCGGCAATGCCGAGCGCACATTCCACACAGGCGTCAGCTATCGCCATTGCCTGATCTGGAAGGATCGTCCTGATCGCTATCCCTTTATGCGTCCGCACGATATTCTCGGTCAATGCATCCGTGAGTATTTGCCCGTTGCGAAGGGTGGCGAGGATTACTATGCTCTTATGAAGGAGAGCTACGAGGTTTTGAACAATCACCCCGTAAACCAGGCCAGACGCGCGCGTGGCTTGCGCCCTGCAAACTCTGCATGGCTGTGGAGTCCGGGAAAAAAGCCAACACTTCCCTCTTTCCGTGAAAAATGGGGCATTGAGGGCGCGGTTATTTCCGCCGTTGACCTGATCAAGGGCATTGGTCTTTGCGCAGGCATGCAATCCATTGACGTTCCCGGTGCAACGGGTAACGTGCACACCAATTACGAAGGCAAGGCGCAGGCTGCCATTAATGCCTTTGAATCGGGTGTGGAATTTGTGTACGTACACGTGGAAGGTCCCGATGAATGCGGACACCGCGGTGAGATCGAAAACAAGGTTCTTTCCATTGAACTGATCGACCAAAAGATTCTCAAGCCTGTCTATGAATATCTGGTTGAGAGCGGCGAGGATTTCAAAATCCTGGTACTTCCCGATCATCCGACTCCCTTGCATATCCGTACGCATTCCTCCGATCCCGTTCCCTTTATGCTTTACGATTCCGCGAAGCAGTATGAGGGTGTGGATCGCTTTGACGAGCAATCCGCAAGAGAAACCGATACCGTGATCGATCACGGTCATGATCTTTTGGACAAGGTGATTGAAAAGGATGCTGCCAAGGCACAGACCTCCAAGAAAGCCGGTTCAGGATTTCCGTCCAACTTTTTTGACTACCTTGAGATCTTTGTCATGTCCATTACGGTAGTGATTCTGCTGTTTACCTTCTGCGCACGGCTTTGTCGCGTGGACGGTGATTCCATGAAGAACACACTGTCAAATGGACAGATGCTTGTGATCAGCGACCTCTTTTATACGCCCGATAATGGAGACGTGGTCGTGTTCCATCAGACCGAGAGATACCAAAAGCCGCTTGTCAAGCGCGTGATTGCCACGCCCGGACAGCAGGTCATTCTCAATTTTGATCAGAAGTCTATTGTGATCATCGATACCAAGACCGGCGAGCAAGTGGACTACAGCGATGAATTTGCAACGTATTACGACTCTGATAAGATTCATTACGGCAATCAGTACGAATGGATCGACAATTTGCGAGGATCGAGTAACGCGCTGGATGCCGAGTATGACAAAGAGAGCGGCAATTACGTATTCACGGTGCCGGACGGCATGCTGTTCGTCATGGGTGATAACCGTAACTTCTCCGCAGACAGCCGTTCTATCGGCTTTATTGATCAAAGAACCGTGCTTGGAAAAGCGGTTCTTCGACTCAGCCCCTTCACGATTTATTTAGACTAATCCGAAAGGAACATACAAAATGCCTTCCCAGGTTATTCAATGGTTTCCCGGTCATATGGCAAAAACACGCCGATTGATTGCGGAAAACCTTAAAAACGTAGATATTATTATTGAGATTCTGGATGCGCGCATTCCCTATTCCTCCAGAAATCCCGAAATTGGAAAACTCATTGGCGATAAGCCTACGCTGGTGCTGCTCAACAAGGCTTCCCTGGCGGATCCTGCAGCCAATAAATACTGGCAGCAGCATTATACCAACGACCACACCGTGTGCATTCTGACTGACTGCATCGGCGGTGAGGGTATCAAGCAACTCAGCCCCGCCATCCATGAGATCCTGATTGAAAAGGTGGAAAGATACAAAAATAAGGGCATGGCAGGCAGAAAGCTGCGTGCTATGGTCTTGGGCGTTCCCAACGTTGGGAAATCTTCCCTGATCAACAAGCTTTGCGGAAACAAAAAGGCAAAGGTGGAAAACAGACCCGGTGTCACGGTGGATAAGCAATGGGTGGCTACCAATATCGGTATTGACCTGCTTGACATGCCCGGTATTCTGTGGCCCAAATTTGAAGAAAAGACGGTTGGCGAAAATCTTGCCATTACGGGTGCGATCAAGGACGATATTCTTGACATTGAGGAAATCGCCATGATCCTGTGCGGCAGATTACGCAGACTCTATCCCACCATGCTCAGCGAGCGCTATAAGCTTGGCGATATGACTCAGTACGATGCGCTCAGTGATTACGATCTTATGCTTGCAATCGGCAAAAAGCGCGGCTTTTTGATTTCGGGCGGCGAGGTGCACTCCGAGCGTACCGCAAACATGCTGTTGGATGAATACCGCGCGGGCAAGATCGGTCGTGTCACGCTGGATACGCCCCGTGAAAATTAAGGAGAAAGTTATGTTGGAATACGGACTTGAATCCGAACTCTACGAGCAAGGTTACCAATACGTTTGCGGCGTGGATGAAGCAGGCAGAGGTCCTTTGTGTGGCCCTGTGGTTGCAGCTGCATGCATTCTTCCCTGCGGGCTTGTATTGGAAGGACTCAACGACTCCAAGAAGCTCTCGGAGAAAAAGAGAGACTTGTTATTTGATCAGATTAAGCAAAATGCTATTGCATATTGCATTGCCAGTGCCAGCGTAGAAGAGATTGACACGCTGAACATTCTGGAAGCAACGCTGCTTGCCATGCGTCGCGCGATTGACGGGCTTTCGGTCAAGGCGGATTTTGCGCTGATCGACGGCAACGTGTCAAGAGATTTTCAAATTGATGCAAAAGCGGTTATTTCGGGAGATGCAACGTCCCCGTCCATTGCGGCTGCTTCTATTTTGGCTAAGGTTACGCGTGACCGTATGTGTGTGGAGCTGGATGCGGCATATCCGCAATACGGTATTGCAAAGCATAAGGGCTACGGCACCAAGGCGCATATGCAGGCGCTGCGCGAGCACGGCGCTTCCCCCATTCATAGAAAGCAATTTGTGCGTTTCTTAGAGAAGGAAAAGCATGAATAAGGCGCAGGTCGGAAAGCGTGGCGAACGTGCTGCGGCAAGATATTTGCGCCGTCGCGGATTCGACATATTAGAAACTAACGTACACGTCTCGCACGAGGAAATCGACATCATTGCAGTCAATCGCGACTGTATTGCATTTGTAGAGGTCAAAACGCGCGTGCAAAGACCGGAGAACGCGGACCGATACTCTGCTCCTGCCTCTGCCGTTACATACACAAAACAAACGCATCTGCTTCGTGCGGCGTCTGCATATCTTGCAAAGAATGCTATTTCGCTGCAGCCTCGCATGGACGTGATCGAGGTGTATCTGGCGCCCGAGCAGGATCGCCGACCGGTAGAAAAGCTGCTGGAAGCGATTGGCAGCGCGTTGGGTATGCCGTACAGACGCGTGCTACGTTTAAACCACATTGAAAATGCATTTGGCATGTATGCTTACCGTGCATGACCGGAACGGAATGATTATGAACCTTTCATTATTCGATACGCATTGCGATACCGCCTTTGAGCTGTATCATAGAAAACAATCCATTACCGAAAACACTTGTCATATTTCCCTTTTCCACGCACAAAATTACGATAAATACGCACAGCTGTTTGCCGTTTGGTCAGATCGCAGATTGGACGATCAGACCTGCTGGGAGCAGTTCCTCAAGATCGCGGATAACTTTGACCGTGTGCTGCAAAGCGATGGCAATATGAGACGCGTTACCACAAGCACAGAGCTGGATGCAGCGATTGCGGACACCAAGCGAGCTGCAGTTCTTTCTGTGGAGGATGCGCGCTTGCTGGCGGGCGACATTGACCGCCTACAGGTGCTTTACGACCGCGGTGTGCGTTGCATGACGCTTTTGTGGGGCGGTGAGACCTGCATTGGCGGCTCGCACGATACAGAAGCAGGCTTGACCGCGTTCGGCAAGCAGGTCACGGCGCGCTGCTTTGAGCTTGGGATTGTGCCGGATATTTCGCACGCATCCGAGCGAAGCGTGGATGACGTGATTGAAATTGCAAATCAATATGGGAAGCCATTTATTGCAACCCATTCCAATTCCTACTCCGCATATGCGCACACGCGCAACCTGCGTGACAGACATCTGGTGGAATTGCTCCGCCTTGGCGGCACGGTCGGCGTGAGCATGTGCACCTCTCATTTGTGTGATTGCTCGCAAAAGCAGGCTTGTGTGGATGACGTTGTCAGACATATTGAGCGGTACATGGAGCTTGGTGCTCAGGATCACCTGTGCTTTGGCTGCGATTTTGACGGAACAGGCTTGCCTGAAGGCATTGAACACGTTGGCGATCTGGAAAAGGTTGCCGAACAACTGAGTGCACGCGGTTACAACGACCAAATTATTGACAAGATTTTCTATTTGAACGCATATACGTTCTTCAAAAACCAATTTTCTTAATGACCGGAGACCAATTATGAACTACCAAAGCACAAGAGATTCCAAGCAAGTAAAATTCACCTCCGCCCAAGTCATTCGTAAGGGCTTGGCTGATGATGGAGGTCTGTTCATCCCCGAAAGCATCCCCGCGCTGACCAAGCAAGAAATTCTCTCGCTTTGCGAGATGGATTACGCGCACAGAGCTGCCTTTGTGCTTGGCAAATACCTGACCGATTACACGCAAGAGGAGCTTCTTGAGGATTGCCAGAAGGCATATAGCGAAACCTCCTTTGTTGGCGGTGCTGCTCCCCTGCAGCAGATTTGCGACAACGTATATACCCAGGAGCTTTGGCATGGACCTACCGCTGCGTTCAAGGATATGGCGCTGCAGATCATGCCCCGTCTGCTTTCCCGTGCACTCAAGAAGACCGGTGAGCAGCGTAAGGCGCTGATTTTGGTTGCTACCTCGGGTGATACCGGTAAGGCGGCACTTGAGGGCTACCGTGACGTGGATCAGGTTTGCATCTCGGTGTTCTTTCCCGTCAATGGCGTCAGTAAGATCCAGAAGATGCAGATGGTTACCCAGCAGGGTGAAAACGTCAACGTTTGCGCAATTTACGGCAACTTTGACGATGCACAGACCGGTGTTAAGCGCATTTTTGCAGATGCCGAGGCTGCTGCAACCCTTGACGACAAGGGCTTTTTCCTATCCAGTGCTAACTCGATCAACTGGGGCAGACTTGCACCGCAGATCGTGTATTATGTCTCCGCTTACTGTGACCTTCTCAAGAGCGGTCGCGTGACCATGGGTGAGACCTTCAACGTTTGCGTACCTACCGGCAACTTTGGTAATATCTTTGCCGCTTATCTGGCAAAGCAGATGGGGCTGCCGATCGGCAAGCTGATCTGCGCATCCAATAAGAACAACATTCTGACTGATTTCCTGCAGACCGGTACGTACGACCGCAACCGTCAGTTCCACCTGACCATGTCTCCCTCTATGGATATTCTGATTTCCAGCAATCTGGAGCGCCTGCTCTACCTTGCTGCAGGTCCCGAGCAAACTAAGGCATATATGGAATCACTGGCAAAGACCGGCGCATATACTGTAAGCAATGCAGTAAAGGCACGCATTGACGCGGACTTCTGCGGTTATTTTGCCGATGAAGCGCAGACCGCGCAAACCATTTCCAAGTATCAACAGAGCGGTTATCTGATGGATACCCACACCGCAGTCGGAGTTTGCTGCGCTGAGCAGTATCTGCGCGATTCCGGCGACGCCACGACTCCTATGGTTGTGGCTTCCACTGCAAGCCCCTATAAGTTTGCAGCAGACGTTTACACCTCGCTTGGTAAGCAAGCACCTGCAGATGCGCTTGAATCTCAGGCTCTGCTTTCCGCCTATACCGGCACACAGATCCCCTACCCGCTGGTGGGTCTTGGCGAGCGTACGGTCAGATTTGACAAGACCGTGGAATCCGACGCAATCCTTGCTGAAGTATTGCGCTTTGCGGACACGCAATAAAAAATACGGACATCGGGAAATTTCCGATGTCCGTGCAGGAAGAATTACTTGTTCTGATCCTGCTTGAAGGTAGAACAGATCGTATCGGTAGAAGAGGTCGCAAAGGAAGGACCGATTGCAATCTCACCAGCTGTGCAATAGCATTCGCCATCGTGATATGCGCAATTCTTTACGTCACACTTTACGTTCTTGATATGCTTTTCGCATCCGCATCCGTATTTGTTATCCATTTTCGTATCTCCTTTTGTCGATATGACAATAGTAGTATGTCTGTTTTCGCATCCATTATTCCGTTTGAAAGGAGCACTTCATGGCAATTTATACCATAGCAGATCTCCATTTGTCCATCAATGACCAGACCAATAAATCCATGGAAGTGTTCGGCGCACGCTGGAACGGTTACGTGGAAAAGCTTGAGCAGCATTGGCGCAGCACGGTCGAGGATGAGGATACGGTCATTGTTCCCGGTGATATTTCCTGGGCGCTGACCTTGGAAGAGGCGCAGCAGGATCTTTGCTTTTTGAACGCACTTCCCGGCAAAAAGCTGATTGGCAAGGGCAACCATGATTTTTGGTGGTCGACTGCTACCAAGATCCATGCCTTTTTTGCACAAAATCATATTGATACCATTGAGCTTCTGCAGAATAACGCGTATAAGGTCGAGAATAAGATCATTTGCGGTACGCGCGGTTGGTTTACCGATGATAGCCAGCAGTTGACGGTTTCGCAAACCGATTATGCCAAGATCGTTAATCGTGAGGTGATCAGACTTGAAATGAGCTTGAAGCAGGGCGTTTCGCTTCAGAATCCGGATGACCCCGAGGAAATACTGGCGTTTTTGCACTTCCCTCCTATCTGGGGCAATTTCCTGTGTCCTGAAATTCTGGATATGCTTGCGAAATATGGCGTGAAAAACTGTTATTTCGGCCATATCCACGGCGGATATAATTTGCCCGGTGTTCTGTATCATAACGATATGCGATTTGTCAGAATCTCGGCGGATCATCTATCATTCCTTCCTTATCCGATAAAATAACACATTTTATCATATTTTATAAGGGAAAATCGGGATTTCTCTTGACAAAGCAATCCAAATTGTGTACAATATATAGGTTGTGAAAAATAAAAAATAAATAAATCAAAATTTTGGAGGATCAAAATGAATCTTGTAAAATCCGAAAAGAACGAACACAGCATGCACTACATTGAGTTTGCCATTGATAAGGCAACCTTTGATGCAGCAGTAGACAAGGTTTACCGCAAGCAGGTAAAGAACATCAACGTACCCGGTTTCCGTAAGGGTAAGGCTCCTAAGTCCGTTATCGAGAAGATGTACGGTCAGGGCGTTTTCTTCGAGGATGCGATCAACGACCTCATTCCCGAGAACTACGAGGCAGCTGTTAAAGAAGCTGACATCACCCCCGTTGGCCAGCCTGAGATCGACGTTGTATCTCTGGATGAGAACGGTCTGGTTCTGTCCGCTAAGGTTCCCGTAAAGCCCGAGATGCAGATCAAGGACTACAAGGGTATTGAGGCTGTTAAGAACGTAGCTGAAGCTACTGACGAGCAGGTTGAGAAGGAACTCGGCATGATCCGCGAGAGAAACTCCCGTGAGATCGAGGTTACCGAAGAGGCAGCTCAGATGGGCGACATCGTTAAGATCGACTTCGAAGGCTCTGTTGACGGCGTTGCATTTGACGGCGGCAAGGGCTCCGATTACTCCCTGAAGCTCGGTTCCGGCTCTTTCATCCCCGGTTTCGAAGAGCAGATCGCCGGTCACACCATTGGCGAAGAGTTTGACGTAAACGTTACTTTCCCCGAGGACTATCACGCTGCAGAGCTTGCAGGTAAGGCTTCCGTATTCAAGACCAAGGTAAATGCAATCACCCGCATTGAGCTTCCCGAGCTGGATGACGAATTCGCAAAGGATGCTTCCGAATTTGACACTCTGGATGAATTAAAGGCTGACATTAAGGCTAAAATCCAAGAGAGAAACGAAAAGCAGGCTGAGAACGAGTACGAAGAGAAGCTGATCGAGGCTCTGATCGAGAAGCTGGAGGGTGAGATTCCCGAGGCTATGTTCGTAAACGAGACCGAGAACTTCGTTCGCGACTTCGACAACAGACTGCGCAGCCAGGGTATGGACATGAACATGTACTTCAAGTACACCGGTCTGACCATTGAGGCTCTGCGTGAGCAGATGAGACCCCAGGCTGAGCGCCAGGTAAAGGCCAGACTGGCTCTGGAGACCATTGCAGCACTTGAGGGTGTTGTAGCTTCCGAGGACGAGATCAACGCTGAGTACCAGAGAATTGCTGATGCTTATCACCTTGAGGTTGAGCAGGTTAAGAGCATGCTGGACGACGCTTCCATCATCGCTGACCTCCAGGTTAAGAAGGCTATGGACATCGTTAAGGAGTCCGCTGTCGCTAAGGCTGAGTAATTTTCACTCACCTATTTCCCTAATTATTCTGAAACGAGGTAAACAAGATGTATTATCCGCAATATCCGAGAGACGCCCTTGTTCCCACAGTCATTGAACAAACCGGCAGAGGCGAACGTGCATATGATATTTTCTCTCGCCTGCTCAATGACCGTATCATTTTCCTGTCTGATGAGGTCAATGATGCAACCGCTTCTCTGATCGTTGCTCAGATGCTCTTCCTCGAATCGCAGGACCCCGATAAGGATATTTATTTCTACATCAACAGCCCCGGCGGTTCTGTGACTGCGGGTATGGCGATCTACGACACCATGAAGTTTATTCGTTGTGACGTTTCCACTATTTGCATCGGCCTTGCAGCCAGCATGGGTGCGTTCCTGCTCTCCGCGGGCACCAAGGGCAAGCGTATTGCCCTGCCCCACAGCGAGATCATGATCCACCAGCCCAGCGGCGGTGCAAGAGGTCAGGCAAGTGATATTAAGATCCAGGCTGACTTGATACTGCGCACACGCAAGACACTCAATGAGCTGCTTGCCGAGCACACCGGTCAGACTGTTAAGCAGATCGAAAAGGATACGGAAAGAGACCACTTCATGACCGCCGATGAGGCACTTGCTTATGGTATTGTAGACCAGGTCAAGTCGCACCGCGGCGAGATCCAGTGAGGTAGCTTGCATGGCGAATACCACAAATAGCTCCCGCAGAGGCGGCAACGGGGATTCTCCCTTTTGCGCCTTCTGCGGCAGACATGAAAGCCAGGTCAATTTCCTGATCTCTGCGCCTACCGGTGCGTATATCTGTGATTTCTGTGCCGAGGCTTGCAGCGAATATATTGAAGCTGCCGCAACGCCCTCAATTGACCTTGGCAAGCTCTCCATGGCAACGCTTCCCAAGCCTATGGATATCAAGCGCGCTTTGGATGAATACGTCATCGGTCAGGACGAAGCGAAGGTTGCATTGTCCGTTTCGGTGTATAATCACTACAAGCGCGTTCTTTCCAAGAACGAAAAGCCTAAGAGCCGCAAGAAGAAGGCGCAGCAATCCGAGCAGGATACCGTTGAGCTGCAAAAGAGCAACGTGCTCTTGATTGGTCCTACCGGTGTTGGTAAAACCTACCTTGCTCAGACGCTTGCAAAAACGTTGCAGGTGCCCTTTGCAATTGCAGACGCTACTACGCTGACCGAAGCAGGTTACGTGGGCGAGGATGTGGAAAACATTCTCCTTCGCCTGATCCAGGCTGCTGATTATGACGTAGACCTTGCCGAGCACGGCATTATTTATATCGATGAGATCGATAAGATCTCGCGCAAGAGCGAAAATAGATCCATTACGCGTGACGTTTCCGGCGAAGGCGTACAACAGGCGCTGCTCAAGATCCTGGAGGGTACTGTTGCAAACGTGCCTCCGCAGGGTGGCAGAAAGCATCCCAACCAGGAATTCATCAAGATCAATACCGAAAACATCCTGTTTATTTGCGGCGGTGCTTTTGACGGTCTTGAGAGCATTATTGAAAAGAGACGCGGCAACCAGGCAATTGGCTTCTGCGCTGATATTCAAAAGAAGTCTGAGCGTCGTGATAGCGGTATTTACCGTGACGTAACGCCTCACGATATTGTCAAGTACGGCTTGATCCCCGAGCTGATCGGCAGACTGCCGGTAATGGTTTCCCTGTCCGATCTGGATAAAGATGCGCTGCTGCGCATTATCAAGGAGCCTAAGTCCGCGCTGCTTAAGCAGTACGTCAAGCTCTTTGACATGGATAACGTCAAGCTGACGTTGACCGACGATGCCCTGGAAGCGATTGCAGAGCTTGCGATCAAGCGCAATACCGGTGCACGCGGTCTGCGCTCGATCATGGAAAGCATTATGATGCAGAGCATGTTTGAAATTCCCTCACGCGGCGACGTGCAAGAGGTGATCATTCATCGCAGCTGTGTTGAAACGGGTGCACTTCCCGAGTTGGTTCTCCGCAAGGAGCAGCTCGAAGCCCCCGCTGAGCTTTTGACTGACGGTCAATAATAGAAAAGATCCGCACCTATAAGGCGCGGATCTTTTTTTAGGCTTACTGGCAACCGCAATTCCCTGCGCGGTCGCCCTTGATCTCACATGCAGGGCCAGACGGACAGAACTCCGAGGTCGGGAATGGCATCTGACGAAATACGCTGCAAGGATCGGCAGCATCGTTGCTGATGCAGACCTTGTCGGGTACGCAATATTCGGTTGCATGGATCTGATACTGTGCGGGTCTGACCAAACGAACAACCGAGAAAAGTCCAAAGGAAACTGCAAGATAGCGGCGGTAGTTATCCTCTCTGCCCAGCATCTGTCCAAGATCCGAGCAAACGCCCTCGGGAATATCGCAGGCACAACAGCAGCACGAGCAGCATTCATGCACGTGCTCTACGACTTTTACGCCCAGCACGATCGGGTCTACTACCTCAATGACCGCTTCAGGCACGTTTCTCTCACCGCAAACCGGCTGCGGACGCGCACAGAATTCACTCTCACACTTGCCGGATTTGAAAATGCTCACGTTGCTCTCCCCGCCGTAAAGCACCACGCTCTTTTCAAGCACCGCAATTCCTTGGAATTCCTGTGCTCTGCCGTTAATACAAGCTTCCAAGAGCAGCTTGATATAAAATCGCACGGTGATCGTATAAAATCCGCGATTGAATTGCACGGGGTCAAGATTGATGTTGGTCCAACCAATCTCGGCACACTTAACACGGACTGCCGTGGTGTGCTCAATGATCTCTTGACCGTAATCGGTCAGATATACGCGCACGTTTTCAAAGCAATCACGATCTCTGCAGGAATCCAAGATTCTGTTGGTTTCAATGCATACAGTTTCCGTGTGATGGCAGGAACTGTTTGCGAATCTGTTCTCCATAGTAACACCTCCGTAGTTTAGAAGCAAAGGGCTTCTTCCCTAACATGGTATGCAGCTTAGACCCAAATTGACAGTTCCTCACAAAATGAATTATAGTACGACAAATAACGCCGACAGAATCTCTGTCGGCGTTTGGTGGGTCTGAAATAAGTGACGTGATGATCGAACAGTTATCCGACTTTAGGCATCTTTTCGTCCATCTTGATCAGCATAAAGATCACAATGGTGTAACCGATGCAAGCAAGAGCCGCGTTAGCAAGCAGAGTCAGGATCTGGAAGCTGGCACCGTAAAAGTAATCCAACTTGATCAGCGTCATAATATCGTAATACACGTACTGGATATAAAAGGTTAACCAATATACGATTGCCATAGCAAACACGCCTGCCTGAAGCGGGTTTTTCAAGCGGATAAATCCTGCAAACGGAAAAGCTACGCTTCTTGCGTCCATGGGTTCGTTGCCAAGAATGTTTGCCTTGCGATTGAATTCTTTTCGATCGGCTTCGCGTTTTACCAGCATCTTGGCACTTACAAAGCACACGATAAAAATACGTAGGCAGTCAAGCAGCACGAACATGATCACGTCTTCCCACAAATAAGTAAGAAGGTCGCCAACCGATGCGGGGAGCGTTCCCGGGAAAACCAGCCATCCAATGCACAAAACTGCAACGTAGTGGAACACGGTCATGCAAACAAATGCGGCGTAAATGGTCGTAAGCTCTTGCACGCCGAACATGTAAATGCCATAAATGACGATGGCTGTTGCAATCGAGAATGCAAAGATGTCGGCAATCGAGGTCAGGATTGCGAGAATATTGAGCCAGGGTCCGGTTTGGAACAGCACGTCACTCTCCATGATCATCGAACCCGTCAGTAGCAATACCAGCAATAGCATCAGTCCGCCGTAGCCGTAAAGCATGCGATCCAGTAATTTCTTTTTATATGTAATCATATTTTGATTCCCTTTCCCAAGTCTTTATACAGTATACCATATCATCGATCAAAATGCTATCATTAAATGTAAATATTTTGCTTGCAAGGGCTAAAAAGCGCGCTTGATGCATAGAATATAGCACAAAAAGCAAGGAGTCTTACATGAAACTGGAGTTAGGGATCGGACAGCATCCATTGATAGTTTGCAACATAGAACGCCACCAGGACATAAATGCAATGTTTGAACGCATTGCAACGGCGTATTCCGCTATGCTGTGCATGGGCTACCCCGTGATTTGCTATACCTACAGGCAATGTAAAATCATGTTTACCGATGGAGTCCTGCCGATTCACGCGCCCTGCGTTGCGATCTCGCTGCGCGCTTGTGGGCTCTATATAACCGATCATCCGTATAACCGTAAAGTCGCCCGTGAATTGCACGCTATGACCGGCTTGCCGATTTCAAGAGTTTCTGTTTCTGGGGGCACGGTTGAAATAGGACTTGGAGGCATTGATGTTGTGTCTGAGGGATACGCATTATTGAAGGATGCTCTGCTTTATTTGCCCTCGCGCATATTTTAAAAGAACACCTCGCAGGCGCGAGGTGTTCTTTTTTCTGTTAGCCGTACGGGAGTCGAACCAAGTTGGTTTTGACGAGCAGATTTTCTCGATCCCTTTATCTTTCCCCTTGGACATATTGCCTATATGCCCTGCGGGAAAAGCTTTTGGGCTCAAAAAAATCTGCTGCGTCAAAACTGCT
>JAZRQR010000026.1:0-6948 GCA_045650025.1 Eubacteriales bacterium | reverse complement strand
CGCCCCGTCAAGGTGCTCAATCTGTTTGCGTATACCGGTGGCGCAACCGTTGCGGCTGCTGCTGCAGGTGCGTCTGTCGTACACGTGGATGCCTCCAAGGGTATTGTGGCGCAGGCCAAGGAAAACGCCGCGCTTTCCGGTCTTGAAAGCGCACCCATTCGCTATATTGTGGATGACTGCAAGAAGTTCGTGGAGCGCGAGATCCGACGTGGCAACAAATACGACGGCATTATCATGGACCCGCCCTCTTACGGCAGAGGACCCAATGGCGAGGTATGGAAGCTGGAGGATTGCGTGGATGAGTTTGTCAGCCTTGCTGCCCAGCTGCTGTCCGATCAGCCCTTGTTCTTCCTGATCAATTCCTATACGACCGGACTTTCTCCTATGACCATGAGCTATCTGCTGGAGCTCAACGTCAAGCGCAAGTTTGGCGGTCACGTGGATTCCGGTGAGCTTGGTCTGAAGGTGACCCGTACGGGTGGCTACCTGCCTTGTGGCGCAAGCTCCCGTTGGCAGAGGTAATTATGAGCGATTTTATTCAGATCAAGGATCTGCACTTTGGCTACAATACGGATGAGCAGAAGGCTGCGTCGGACGTGTTGTGCGGCGTGGATCTGAACATTCGTAAGGGCGAATACGTGGCGATCCTTGGCAGAAACGGCTCTGGAAAGTCCACGCTTGCCAAGCTGCTCAATCTGGTCATTGACGACCTGGAAAACACCAAGGGGCATATCATTGTGGACGGTATGGATATTCTGTCCGAGGATATGACCGAGGATATGGCGTTTGAGCTGCGCAAAAAGGTTGGCATGGTGTTCCAGAATCCCGACAACCAGCTGGTTGCTACCATTGTGGAGGAGGACGTTGCGTTCGGTCCCGAAAACCTGGGGCTTGCTCCCGCACAGATCAGACGCCGCGTGGATGAGGCGCTGGCAACGGTTGGTATGACCGAATTTGCAAAGCGTGAGCCGCACCGCCTCTCCGGTGGGCAAAAGCAGCGCGTTGCCATTGCAGGCGTCATTGCCATGATGCCGGAATGCATTATTTTTGACGAATCCACCGCCATGCTTGACCCCGTGGGACGCAAGGAGATCGTGGCGACCATGGAAAAGCTCAACCGCGAGCACGGCATTACCGTCCTGACCATTACGCACTATATGGAAGAGGCGGTGCGCGCGGATCGCGTTGTCATTTTGGGTAACGGTAAGATCGCACTGGAGGGCACTCCCGAAGAGGTGTTTTCCAATGCCGGGGCTCTGCGCGAAGCAGGACTTGAGCTGCCGCAATGCGCGCAGCTGCTGGAGGCGCTGGCTGCAGCCGGAATGCCCATTGCCGAATACGGCATTACGCCCGATGACTGTGCAAAAATCATCCTGAGTGCCGGAGGTGCCACATGTCAGTGAAGCTGGAATTGCAAAACGTTTCTTACTATTACGGCAAGGGCACTGCCTTTGAGGTCAAGGCGCTGGATAACGTGAATTTTCAAATCAAGAGCGGATCGATCACGGGTCTGATCGGACATACGGGATCGGGTAAATCCACGCTGGCACAGCTCTTCAACGGCTTGGAAAAGCCTACCGAGGGCAAGGTGCTGCTGGACGGATGCGACATCTGGGATAAAAAGTACAAGGGAACGCGCATCTGCTTCCGCGTTGGATTGGTTATGCAGTATCCCGAATACCAGCTGTTTGAGGAAACCGTGTATGCCGATATTGCATTCGGTCCTCGCAATATGGGACTTTCCGAGGAGGAGATCCGTACGCGCGTGATGAATGCCATTGATTTTGTCGGACTTACGCCTGAGGTGCTTGACCAATCTCCGTTTGACTTGTCGGGTGGTCAAAAGCGCCGCGTTGCCATTGCAGGTGTGATGGCAATGCAGCCCGAAATGCTGGTTTTGGATGAGCCTGCCGCAGGTCTTGATCCTGCAGGCAGAGCCGAGATTTTTGGGGGTATCAAGCGTTACCGTGATGATACCGGTGCTACTGTACTGATCGTCAGCCACAGCATGGAGGATATGGCGCAGTATTGCGATGACGTGATCGTCATGCATCGCGGCAAGGTGTTGCTCACAGGCCCCAAGACCGAAATTTTTGCAGATAGCCAAAGCTTGATCGCTGCGGGACTGGATATTCCGCAGATCACGCGCGTCATGCAGGTCCTTGCGCAAAACGGACTGGCGGTAAATCCCGCTGCATGCACCAAGGAGCAGGCGCTGGCAGAGATCCTTTCTGCTTGGAAACACAAATAAAACAAGAATTAAAGGGAATTAATTTTCATGAAAAATATAGCACTTGGGCAGTATTATCCTGCTCAGTCTCCCTTGCATAAAACAGATCCGCGTATCAAGCTGATCCTGGCGGTGCTGTATATCGTCACGGCGTTTTTATGCAAAAATCTACTGGGATTCGGCATCTTGGTCGCGTCAGCCGTTTTGCTGATTGCGCTGAGCCGCATTCCGCTTAAAACGGTGCTTCGCAGTCTGCGATTGGTTGCGTTCGTGCTGGTCTTAACCGTGGCAATCAATATTTTCATGACCAAGGAGGCGGATACAGCACCGCTGTATTCCTTCTGGGTCTTTGAGATCTACACCAAGGGACTTTACAGCGCCTTGTTTATTGCCATTCGCATTCTTTGCATGATCATTGGCACTTGTATGCTGCTGACCTATACCACAACGCCCATTGCCCTGACCGATGCGCTGGAGCGCTTGCTTGCGCCGCTGCGCTATATCAAGCTGCCCGTGCATGAATTTTCTATGATGATGTCGATCGCGCTGCGTTTTATTCCGACCATTATGGAGGAAGCTGAAAAGATCATGGCGGCGCAAAAGGCACGTGGCGCCGGCTTTACGGAGGGCAGCCTGATCAATCGTATCAAATCGCTGATCCCCATTCTGATCCCGCTGTTTGCATCGGTGTTCAGAAGAGCGTTTGAGCTTGCCACCGCTATGACCTGCCGTTGCTACCGCGGCGGCGAGGGAAGAACCCGCATGACCAAAATGCGCCTGCACGTACGTGACTTCGTGGTGCTGGTGCTTGCCCTGGCTGTGATGGGCGGCATTGTATCCTGTAACTATTGGGGAATCGGATATACCCTGTAATACGTATTCTGTAAGGAGGTTTATATGAAGCTGTTTTTGCGCGTATCCTATCTGGGAACTGCTTATAACGGATATCAGGTGCAGGGCGACCAGCCCACCGTGCAACGCGAGCTGACGCGTGCCTGCGCGGAGCTGTTTGGCGAGCGATGTGATATTGTCGGCTGCAGCAGAACCGATAGCGGCGTGCACGCAAACGATTTTTGCGTCACGGTTGCCAAGCGCGGAACAGACGTGCTGGAGACCTCCATTCCTGCCGAGCGTATTATGCTTGCGCTCAACGCGCACCTGCCGGAGGATATTTCGGTATGGGATGCTTGCTTTGTGAGCAGCGCGTTTCATCCCAGATACGACGTTGTGCATAAGGAATACGTGTACCGTATCTATAATTCACCGTGTCGCAGTCCGTTTGAGCGTGACCGCGCGTGGTTTTATCCCAGAGTGATCGATCAGGCCGCGCTGGAGAACATGCAACGCGCCGCCGCGGCGTATTGCGGTACGCATGATTTTACCTCGTTTATGGCGCAGGGGGCAACCGTTGCGCACGCAGTTCGCACCGTGACGCATGCAAGCGTTGGAAGAGTCGGGAACGTCATTGAGTTCCGCGTGGCTGCCGACGGGTTCTTATACAATATGGTGCGCATTATGACGGGCACCCTGATTGCCGTGGCAGAGGGCAAGATCACGCCCGAGCAGATACCCGCCATTATCGAAGCCAAGGACCGTGCCAAGGCGGGCATGACCGCACCCGCGCACGGACTGTATCTCAATTCGGTTGTTTATCAAACCATTCCAAAGGAGACGCTATGAAACTGTGGAGCTTTGGCAGGAGTGCCGTGTCCCAATCGGATAGCAAGCGCGAAAGGATCAACCTGGAGAATCCGCGTAACGCCTATTATGATGGCGTGTCGGGGATCTATCATGCATTGTTCCTGATCTTTTTGGCTGCACTTTTGGTGTTTGTTTGCGTGGCAATGCTGTGTAATATCGAATTGTTTACGTATGAGAATTTCTATTATCTTGCAAAGGATATTCACGCCGCGTCCGATCTGCTGTCAGGCTCGGGCAACGTGATCAATTACGAAACCTCTGTGCGTAATCAATCCTTTACTCTGTATCGCGGAGGTTTGGCGGTTGGCGGAGATTCCGGACTGCAGCTCTTTACCGCAACGGGCAGGGAAACGCTCAATACCTCTCCCGATTATATTGAGCCTGTTCTCAAGGGCTCAGAGCGCTATTTACTGATGTACGACATCGGCGAAAAACGCTTTTCCGTATATAATTCGTTTGTTTGCGTGCATCATAAAGAGACCGACTATCCCATCTTCGCGGGGGCAATGTCGGATTCCGGCTATTTTGCAGTAGCCACCGAAAGCTACGAGCATGCGGGCGTGGTGGAGCTTTATAACGATCGCTTTGAGCTGATCAATCGCTATAACCGTACCAATATGGTTACTTGCCTTGATATCAATCAGTCGGGGAACCGCATTGCGTTTGCTACCGCAGGCATGCAAAACGGCGAGTACGTGACCACGCTGGTCGTTGCCGTGCCGGGTCAGAACGAAACCAACGTGGAAATGACGTTTGAGGGCTTGTTTGCCTACGAGGTCACCTTTATCGATCAGCAGCGGCTGTACCTGGTCGGTGACCGCGCAGCCTATATCATTTCGGTCGATGACGGCACCGTCATCACTCCCATTACCTATACCGGTATGCAGCTGTGCTATGCGGACTGCAGCGATACGCTTACGGCACTGGTGTTCTCGATCAATCCCGTGACCGATACCTACCGCATGATCGTGACTGACAAGAATGGCGGTCTGCTCATGGATCAGACCTTTGATGCGCGTATTTCGCAAATGCTGGTTGCAAAGGATTGCGTGTTTGTACTCTCGGAATCGGGCATTGCCCGCATTGACGTGCAAACGCAGGAGTATACGCTGATCGAGTGCGCGACCAACGGCAGCACCATGCTGCTTCGCTCGCAGGACGAGGTGCTTTTGTGCGGCGCACAAAGCGCAATTTACTATCAATTTGACTAATTCCATTTAACCCAAGGAGGTTTTACGATATATGGTCATGTGTTCCAATTGCCACAAGCGTGTGGCAGTCATATTCGTTACCAAATATGAAAATGAAAAGAAGGTCAGCAAGGGGCTTTGTATCAAGTGCGCCAAGGAAATGGGCATCCCCATGGAAAATATGCTGGGTGATATTTCGGGTCAGCTGGGCATCTCCGCGGATCAGCTCGAGGATATGGAAAACGAGCTGAACAATATGTTCCAGAATAGCCAGCTGCCCTCCGAAATGGATGACACCGAGGATGGCGGCGCGCCCGCGATCGATCTTCCCAAGCTGTTTGGGCAGGATACCCCCAAGGAAGAGCAGAATGAGCTTGCCGCAGCAGCACCTTCGGAAGGCAAGGAAAAGAAAAAGTCCAAGAAGGAAGACAAAAAGAAGGGCTCCTCCGAGTATAAGTTTTTGAATACCTACTGCAGACACCTGACCGAGCATGCAAGACAGGGAAGACTGGATCGCATTGTGGGCAGAAATACCGAGCTTGCACGCGTGATTCAGATCCTTTGTCGCAGACAAAAGAACAATCCCTGCCTGATCGGTGAGCCCGGCGTGGGTAAAACCGCGATTGCGGAAGCGCTGGCGCTGCGCATTGCAAGCGGAAACGTTCCGTATAAGCTCAAGAATAAGGAGCTGTATCAGGTAGATCTGACTGCGCTGGTTGCAGGTACGCAGTTCCGCGGACAGTTTGAGCAGCGTATTCTGGGTCTTCTGACCGAGGTCAAGCAGGCCGGCAACGTCATTCTTGTCATAGACGAGGTGCACAACATCGTGGGTGCAGGCGGCGGTGAGGGAAGCATCAATGCTGCCAACATCTTAAAGCCCGCTCTTTCGCGCGGTGAGGTGCAGATCATCGGAGCAACCACGCTGACCGAATACAGAAAGCATATTGAAAAGGATACCGCGCTTGAGCGTCGTTTCCAGCCCGTTACCGTCAACGAGCCCTCGGTTGAGGAATCGGTGGATATGCTGCGCGGCATCAAGCACTATTACGAGGAATATCACAACATCACCATTCCCGAGGACGTCCTGCGCCGTGCGGTGGTGTTCTCCGAGCGCTATATTACGGATCGCTATCTGCCCGACAAGGCGATTGACCTTTTGGACGAGGCTGCAAGTGCTCTGTCTCTTGCCAGCGCACCGCTTAACGAGTCACATGAGATCCGCGATCAGCTGCTCTCTCTTAAGGAGCAGCGCGAGGAGCTGGAAAACGCGCCCTCCGATCAGGAGCAGAACGAGCAGCTGCGCTATGAAAGGATCGCCAAGATCAAGGCGCATGAAATGCAGCTTGCGGAAAAGCTTGCCTCGCTGGAGGAGGATTGCAAAAAGATCGTGCTGACGCCCGATCAGCTGGCAGAGGTCATTGAGGTCTGGACGGGCATTCCCGCAACCACCATCAAGCGCAATGAATACGAGCGCATTGATAGCCTTAAGACAAGACTTTTGGAAAAGATCATCGGCCAGGATCACGCCGTAGAGGCCGTGGCGCGTGCCATCAAGCGTAACCGCGCAGGCATTTCCTATAAGCGCAAGCCCGTCTCTTTCATCTTTGCAGGTCCTACAGGCGTAGGTAAAACGGAGCTTGTCAAGGTACTTGCAGAGGATCTTTTCTCCTCTCCCGAAACGCTCATTCGCCTTGACATGAGCGAATTCATGGACAAATTCTCCGTATCCCGCATCATTGGTTCTCCCCCCGGATACGTGGGATACGACGACGCGGGTCAGCTTACGGAAAAGATCCGCCGCAGACCTTATTCCGTGGTACTCTTCGA
>JAZRQR010000025.1:0-1700 GCA_045650025.1 Eubacteriales bacterium | reverse complement strand
CGGGTTGTCGAGGGCGCCAACCCCTACCGACGGACGGTTTTCGCATTCGATTTATTTTGTATAGGATTGCGCAACCCGATATTTCAACCGGTAGGGCGCGATTGTCGAAACCCATGCAATAAGTCGGATATGTGAACCGTCCGTCGGTAGGGGGCGGCGCCCTCGACGACCCGTTCGGGCGCAAAGAACTTTTCTGTCTTGCCGCTCTCGCACGTGCGTTGTCGCGCCAAAAACGGAAAAACGTGAACGAACAATAATGCCATTGTAAAAATAAAATTCCGATTTCGGAACAAAACATTTACAAAACCTCTTGACAAACGCCGGATGCGGGTGTATAATGATTCCAGAAAAGAATGAGGACTCCCGTACTCGGGAGTGGAAAGAGGAGTACGAATATGGCAAAGAAAGCAGTTGTAAGTGAAGTTGTAGTGGATAAGCACGCGGAAAAGCAGAGAGCGCTCAATACCGCCATGGCGCAGATCGAGCGTGAGTTTGGCGCGGGTGCAGTCATGCGTCTGGGCGAGAATGCGCACATGGAGGTGCAGGCGGTTTCCACCGGCTCGATCTCGTTGGATATGGCGCTGGGTATCGGCGGCGTGCCCAAGGGTAGAATTATTGAAATTTTTGGTCCCGAATCTTCGGGTAAGACCACGGTTGCGCTGCACATCGTAGCCGAGGTGCAAAAGGCAGGCGGCGAGGCTGCGTTTATTGACGCAGAGCACGCGCTGGATCCCGTATACGCAAAGGCGCTGGGCGTGGATATCAACAATCTGCTGGTCTCGCAGCCCGACTGCGGTGAGGACGCGCTGGAGATCACCGAAGCGCTGGTGCGCTCGGGCGCGATCGATTGCGTGGTCATTGACTCGGTTGCTGCCTTGGTTCCCAAGCAGGAGCTGGAGGGCGACATGGGTCAGGCGCAGATGGGTATGCAGGCAAGACTGATGTCGCAGGCAATGCGCAAGTTGTCCGCGGTCATCAACAAGTCCAACTGCGTGGTCATTTTCATCAACCAGCTGCGTGAAAAGGTGGGCGTGATGTACGGCAACCCCGAAACCACCACGGGCGGCCGCGCGCTCAAGTTCTACGCGTCTGTGCGTATTGATATCCGAAAGACCGATCAACTCAAGAACGGCGGCGAGATCTACGGTAACCGCGTCAAGTGCAAGATCGTCAAGAATAAGGTCGCGCCTCCTTTCCGTGTTGCGGAGTTTGATATTCTGTACGGCAAGGGCATCTCTCGCTCCAGCGAGGTGCTGGATTTTGCGATCACCTCGGATATTATCAAGAAGAGCGGTTCTTGGTTCTCGTATAACGGCGAGAGAATCGGCCAGGGTAAGGATAACGTGCGCAAGCTGATCGAGGGCAATCCCGCACTTATGGCAGAGATTGAGGAAAAGGTGCGCGTGCTGCTTGCCGACCGCGACATGGTCGTGGAGGAGGAATTTGATCTTGACGAGGACGAGGATGACGCATTTGACATCCGCGTGCTCAAGGATGAAGACTAAGCCATGACAATCATGATCAAGCGCATCACCCCCGTGCCCGACAAGGGGCTTGTGTGGGTGACGCTGCTGACACGCGGCGAGAGTGACGAGCAGGTGCAAAAAGAAAAATATCCGTTGCTGCTCTCGCAGTTCTCGGAGCTTGGGCTGCAGGTGGGCGAGATCGACGAGGTGACTGCCGATAAGATCGCGTATGCC
>JAZRQR010000024.1:0-12584 GCA_045650025.1 Eubacteriales bacterium | reverse complement strand
CTTCAGTCGCTGCGCGACAGCTTCCCCTCGGGGGACGCCTTAGCAGCGCGCATCTGTAATATTTGCTTATCCGTTTTCGGGGGATGGAATGAATGACTTTCGAATCCCCGACGATCCGAAGAAACAAAAAATAAAAATAATATACATAGGAGAAGCGTTATGAATCAACAAACCGATCCCAAGTACCAAGCGTTATTCACGCCTTGGAAGATTGGCAACGTCGAGATCAAGAACCGCATTGTGATGTGCCCCATGGGTGGCACCTCGCTGTTCGGATGGTTTGAGCTGACCGGCTGCCACTTTGACAAGGAGGCTGCAAAGCTGTTTTTGGAGCGCGCTCAGAACAACGTTGGTCTGATCATCCCCGGCATCGCACCCATTCGCGATACCTTCTGGGGCAAGTATCTGTATCAGAACCCCAAGATGTTCGAGGAGCTCAAGGAGTTTATGGACGAGATCCATAAGACCGGCGCCAAGCTGTTCATTCAGCTGACCGCGGGCATGGGTCGTTCCTGGGCGACCACCGAGCTGGTAGCCCCCCTGCACAAAAACAAGCTGACCCGTACCTTGATCAAGCCTGTGCTGGACACCAATCACGAGCTTGCCAGCCCCAGCCCCCAACCGTCCAGATGGGCGCACGACATCATTTGCCCCGAGATGACCGTGGAGCAGATCCACGAGATCATTGAGGCGTTTGCCAAGACCGCAAAGCTGTGTAAAGAGGCAGGCGTGGACGGCGTGGAGGTACACGCGGTGCACGAGGGCTACCTGCTGGACCAGTTTGCCATTGAATTCTTTAACAAGCGTACCGACGAGTACGGCGGAAGCTTTGAGAATCGCTATCGCTTTGCTGCCGAGATCGTTAAGGCGATCAAGGAAGCGTGCGGCGAGGATTATCCCGTTTCCCTGCGTTACTCGGTAGAGTCCAAAATGAAGGGCTTTTGCGAGGGTGCAATGCCCGGCGAGGACTACGTAGAGGTAGGCAGAAATATGGAGGAGTCCGAAAAGGCAGCAAAGTTTTTGCAGGATGCGGGCTACGATATGCTCAACGCGGACAACGGTACCTACGACTCCTGGTACTGGGCACATCCCCCGATGTACATGCCCCAGAACTGCAACCTGGAGGACGTGGCACACATTAAGAAGTTTGTGGATATTCCCGTGGTTTGCGCGGGTAGAATGGAGCCCGACGTGGGCGCGGCTGCGGTTGCCGAGGGCAAGATCGACGGCGTGGGCGTGGCTCGTCAGTTCCTGGTAGATCCCGAGTGGGTCACCAAGCTGATCGAGGACAGACTCCAGGACATCAAGCCCTGTATCTGCTGCCATGCCGGCTGCTTTAACTTCTCCTCCTCCAAGGGTCATGCCAACACGCAGGATCTGACCGATACCATGGGTCTTTCCCGCTGTGCGCTCAACCCTAAGACCATGCAGTCCAAAAAGTATCAGATCAAGCCTGCCAAGAAGTCCAAGAAGATCGCGGTCATTGGCGGCGGTATTGGCGGTATGGAGGCGGCAATTGTGTGCGCAAAGCGCGGACACAAGGTCACTCTGTACGAAAAGAGCGACAAGCTGGGCGGTGTGTTCATCGCAGCAGCGGCGCCCTCCTATAAGGAAAAGGACCGCGACCTGATCGCTTGGTATATCCGCGAGATGGCAAAGCATCCCATCGAGATCAAGTTCAATACCGAGGTCAAGGACGTGGGGGCGCTGGATGCCGATGAGGTCATCGTGGCAACCGGTGCTGTGGCAAAGCGCATTCCGATCCCCGGCGTGGAGAGATCGGTTGAGGCGGTCGACTTCCTGCTTGGCAACAAGACGGTTGGCGATAAGGTGGTTATCATTGGCGGTGGCTTGACCGGCTGTGAGATCGCATATGAGCTGTACCTGCAGGGCAAGCAGCCCACCATTGTGGAAATGCAGGACGACCTGATCACCACCAAGGGCATTTGCCTGGCAAACACCTCCTATCTGCGTGATTTCTTTAAGACCAACAAGGTGCCCGTGCACTTGGAGACCGGCGTTTCCGAGATCAACGAGCAGGGCGTTGTGATCAAGCGCAAGGATGGCAGCACCGAGCAGATCGTAGCAGACTCGGTCATTCTGTCGGTTGGTTATAATCCCGCTCCCGTTGCCACCAAGGGCGTTCACGTCATTGGTGACGCAAAGGCAGTTGGCAACCTGCGCACCGTAATCTGGGGCGCGTGGGATGTGGCAATGAAGCTCTGATTTCGTAGGGGCGACCTGTGGTCGCCCGCGGGCGCACACAGTGCGCCCCTACGGTCAATATGGATATTTAGAAAGGATTTACGTCTATGATACTGACAAAGGAACAACAGGCGATTTTGGACGGCGAGCAGGGAGAAACGCTTGCAAAGGTCATGAAAACGCTTGTCATGTACGGTGATGCATTTGAGGCTGAAAAGCTGGTGCCCATCACCTCTGACTATAACCACCTGGTAACCTCGTTTGGTCTGAAGGTGATGTCTCCCGTGTACGACCTGATGCAGCAGCTGCTGGACTCAGGCGTTTGCTCGGGCCAGAAATTCTCGGTTGACCCAAGACCCATTGATAAGAACGTGCCCGCCAACGTGCTGCAGAATCTGGTGTTCAATAAGTTCATGTACACCAAGCAGGATTTCTATGAAAAGCAGCTTAAGGAGCTGGGTCTGATGAACGAAAAGGCGTTCACCTGCACCTGCTACATGGATGAGGTGGGCAATAAGCCCAAGCAGGGTGACGTGCTTTCCTGGGCAGAATCCTCGGCAGTGGTATATGCCAACTCGGTACTGGGTGCGCGCTGCAACCGTAACTCGGGTATTATTGATATTATGGGCTCGATCGTGGGCTACGTGCCTTACTTTGGACTTTTGACCGATGAGGGCAGAAAGGCAACCTGGGTTGTCAAGGTGCAGACCACCAAAAAGCCTGAGGCGCAGCTGCTGGGCTCCGCGATTGGTATGAAGGTCATGGAGGACGTGCCCTACGTGGTAGGTCTTGACCAGTGGATCGGCGATGAGCTGACCGATGCAGCTTGCGCATACCTCAAGGATTTCGGTGCAGCTACCGCTTCCAACGGCGCACTTGGTCTTTATCATATTGCAAACCTGACCCCCGAAGCAAAGCAGCAGGGCGAGGCGCTGATCACCGAGGGCGCACGCGAGTACATCATTGACGACGCTGAGCTTGCAAGAGTGCAGCGCGAGTATCCCGTGATGTGGAAGAACGCGGACGCAACCCCTAAGCTGTGCTTTGTCGGCTGCCCGCACCTGTCGCTGGAGCAGCTTAAGACCTGGACCGACAATATTGAGGCAGCATTGGCAGCAAACGGCAAGAAGAAGGTGGTCATTCCCACCGTGCTGACCGCCGCTCCCGCTGTGCTGGAGGCGTTCTATGCCACCGATTATGCGGCAAGACTCAAGGCAACCGGTGTCATCACCTCGTACATCTGTCCTTTGATGTACATGAACAATCCGCTTTGCAAGAAGATGCCGGTCATCACCTCGTCCAACAAGCTGCGCACCTACACCAGCTCCAGATACTATCGCGATGAGGAGATTCTGGCAATCATTACGGGAGGTAAGAAGGCATGAGAGAGTTTCAGGGTAGAGTAGTCACCCCCGGTGAAGCAAAGGCAGAGGCACTTGTTTCCACCCAGGGCTTTAATACGCTTGCATCCTTCCAGATGGCGCTGCAGTTTGGCGATAAGGAAGTCAAGTGCGGCGACCAGAATAACGCTGACCTGCACGGCAAGAGCATGATCGGCAAGGCACTTTGCCTGCCCCAGACCATTGGCTCCACCACAGGCGGCTTGGTGCTGTATTGCGCATGCGCAATGCATAAGCAGCCTGCCTGCATGCTGTTTGCCAACCATATCGACTCGCTGGCTGCAGCGGGCGCGGTACTGGCAGACGTTTGGGTAGAGGGCGTTAGCATGCCCGTTGTAGACTGCCTGGGCGATGAGTTCCTCTCTTACGTCAAGGACGGCATGACCATTACGGTCAAGGACGGCGGCGTGGTCGTGGTTGAATAACATAAGCAGCCTCAATCGGGCTGCAAAATTAGCAAAATCAAGATAAATGATACAGGGCTGCTTCAATCGAAGCAGCCCTGCTTTTGTGATTTGTTTCGTTATTTCCACTCCCGATCTAAGACCCGTTTTCGGTTCTCCAGGAATCGGATCAGGAAATCGTAATTTTGCTCGGTTGCGTTGTCAAGGTCACCGTACCAAAGCTGATCGTTGAGCGCAAGGGATTGGGAGATCTCACTCTTGTAATCCTTGACGTGGACGATGCAATCACCAAGCACATCCGAATAATACGATTGGTAACGCTCGCAAAGCATTTCGTAAAGCTCAGGCGTGCGCGAAACGCCAATGAAAAAGTCGTTGGAATATTCTATGGTGTTGGTTACGACGTAGTATTCGTTGGGCTGACCCGTCCAAGGCGCGTACAGGCTGTAGTCGTAATCCCAGATGGGACCGAACGCCAGCTTTTCGCCTGCGATCTGATAGGTGTAGAACGATTTCCATACGTGGTCGCGCTCGCCCATGATCTGGTCAATGATCATGTGGTCGATCAGCGAATCCACGTCTACCAATTGCTTGATCTTGCGGGCATTGCCGCTGTACATCGCCTCCAGGATCTTGTTGTAATGCGCCTCCAGCTGTGCAAAGAAGGAATAAAACTGCTCGTCCGAGCAAAAATCTGCCTTTTGGGGATATTTCAGCGTGTAATAGTTGTCACACCACGGCACGTAGAAGTAGGTTTCACCCTCTTTCGCACCGGGCTGCTCGGGGGCGTATTCGTCCAGGCAAACGTAGAAATGAAAGTCTGAAAGGTCGGTCATGTCGGGCGTGATCTCTTGCTCCAGATCCATGCGCCCCTTGTTTTCCTGCACCTGCTCGCAAAGCGTGTAAATGCCCATGTATTCGCCGTTGAGATACAGATTGACGTGATGCGGCGTGGGGGTGAATTCCAGCGCATCCGATGCCGCGCCCAGCGTAAAGGCGGTGTAGTTGTGCATGCAGGAGGGATCCAGATATTCTGCCAGCAGCACCCAGCTCTTGGCTTTTTTCAGCCCGAACAGCGAGACCTTTTGATCGAATTTGATGCGGTAGGGCTTTTTTTCATACCCTGCGGTGGAGTTGCCGCGCAGACGAATGCCTCCGGTCAGTCCGTGCAGCTCGTCCTCGGTATTGGTCAGGTCAAAGGTAACGGGGGTGTAATCGGTCTTGGAGGAGATGGTCGCATCCCCCACGTTCAGATGCACCACGGGCAGCTCGCGCGTGGCATAGTCGAGCAGCAGGGTAACCTTGGTGTCCTTGATCACGCTTTCGGGCGCAATTTCGGTGCCCTCGTAGATCGTGCCGTCAATCTCATAGCCTTGGTAGGTATAGCCGCGTTTGATCTCAAACGATACAGGAACGAACGCGGTGTCAGTCACGTCCTGCACCGGCTCACCGCCGTAAAACGTCACGGCATCGGGAATGGGGCAAATGATCTTGACCACGGTACGCCCGTCGTCGGGCTCGGTTTCGGTTTCCGGTTCGGTTTCAGTTTCAGTCTCAGTTTCGGTCGATTCGAGGCTCGACTCTGCCATCTCGGTGGTCTTTTCGGTGGTTGGGTCTTGCGCCTCGACCGAGGTCGTCGGCTCTTGCGTGCCGGATGTGCTGCAAGCGGCAAGTGTGCCAAGAAGCAGGGATAGCAGCAATGCTGCGCAAATGGCGCGGCGCATCATGCATCTCCTTTTTGCTCTCCCATCGGCTCCAGGCGGTTGCCCATGAGCAGCACGTATGCCACGATGCCCAGCTGGATGATGCCCGAAAGCGCGATCAGCCAAGGAATACCGCCTGTATAGGTGTACCCGAACAGGGGCAGTGCCAGATTTTTGGAAAGCGCTACGAACACGGTGCCGAACAAAAGTCCCGCAGCCGCGCCCAGGTTAAAGACGATCTGATAGAACGAGGTGTAGCAGGTGCGGTTGACCTGCGGCATGTTGATGTATTGCATGTTCGCCACAATGGTATTGCGTCCAACGCCTGCAAAATGCTGCGGCAGGCGGATCAGGAGCAGCATGCCCACCAGCATCCAGGGGGCAAGATCGGGGCGGATCAGCGCGTATATCAGCTGCAGGGGCGATTCAATCAGCAACGCCAATGCCAGCGCGCGCAGCCATGAGGTCTTGCCAATGCGATTCTGCCAGAACTTCATGGAGAAAGGGAAGAAGAAGGGGTAGATGAAAATGATAAAGCAATACAGCACGTAGGAAATGCCGATGGTGTCCATTAAGTATACCTGCAGGAAGGTGTTGTGGCAATATACCGAGAATTGCCATGCAAACACCACGATCATGACCAGCATGTACTTTTTATTGGAGAGCGGGATGGTGATAATGTCGCGGAATCTGGGGGTGTGGATGACGGGGTAATCCACCTCGCGGGGCAGCGAGAGCAGCACCACGTCTGCAATACCCAGGGCAAAGCCGAAGTGGCGTACCCATTCCAGGAATGCCAGCTGGTTAGCGGGCATGGCGGCAAGCTTGTCGGCGTAAAAGGCGGCAATCATGATCAGAATACCGGGCAAAAGTGCCGCGGAGAACTGATTAAAGGTCATGTAATGCGCGCGCATGCGCTCGGGCAGGAACTTGACGTGCCATGCGGCGTAACCCGACACGGCGATGATATTGAAGATGTAAGCAAAGAATTGCAGCACCGACATGCAGATCAGCAGTACGGTGTCGTTGCTGACCAGGCGCGGCAGCATCGTCAGCGCAAAAATGCTGCATACGTAATACATCAGCTTGCAGGCAGCCAGCACAAAACGGCGCTTTTTAAAGCGTGTGAGCAGCGAGGGCGCAAAAATGACGAACAGACCCGCAATAAAGGGAGAGAACGCCAGAATGCCAATCTGCTCAGCCTCCATGTGGTAGCCGCGCAAAAATTCGGTCCAGAAAACGCCGGTGGTAATGTAGTTGATCACCGCCTCAAGCGCAACCGATATGACTAAAATACAGCGCGTGCGCGCATTGGGGTCCTTGAAGTTAAAGACCTGCCCCAAGGTCATTTTACGTCGTTGCATGTGAAATGGCTCCGATCCGAGTACAAAGTTAATCAATATAATTATATCCCGCCAAGCGACGTTTGTCAATATCGCAAAGCGGGATAAGGGTTTGTATTTTATGCAAAAAAGTCAAAGCCGCCGGCTGAAATCACGCGAAGGACGTAGGTGACGAGCAAGAGCGCGATCATCAGCGCCACAAGCACGTACCAAAGCACCTTTTTCCAAGGCTTTGCAAATAGCGATTCGTGAAAAATGACCCACAAAAAGGGAACGCCCACAAAAAAGGCGGGATGATAGGCAAACGCCGCGGCAAAGTCCAGGCGCAAAGCCGCCAGATGCGCGCGCGTCATGCCGCAGAAGGGGCAGCAAACGCCAAAGATTGCGTAGATCGGGCAAGCGCTCCCAAACAACCACGAAAGCAGCGCGATAAGACCCGCCAAAATCCCCGCAATGCCTATGTGTGTCAGCATCACGCGCACCCACGGCAACGCCCAAAAACGCTTCATACGCAGCCCTCCTTCTGTCTTGATACGTATTATTCTATCAAAAGATCACGCACTTGTCAAGTGCGTGTCACAACTTGACGGATAGACGAAATTGTGCTATAATGAGGGCAATGACACATATGGAGGGCGATATGGAAACACCCATCAAGCAAATATCGGGCATGAGCCCCGAGCGCATACGCACGTACAACGACGGGGTGGTGCGCATGATGAGCGTGGTGCTCAATCTGGCGGCGGATGCCTTGGACGCGGCGACCGTGGATGAGATCGCACGCGAGTGCGGCGTGTCGCGCGCGTATGCGTATGCCGAGTGTCTGGCGGCTTTGTGCGGGCTTGACACGGCAGGGCGCGACCGCGATCTGTTCCGCCACTATTTCCTGCCCATGATCCATGAGCTGGATCCTGCCGATTTTGAGAACGACGCGTATTATCAAAATATCAAGATTACGCCCGGCAAGAGCGGCAAGTGGGAATACCGCCGCATGAAGCTCAAGCCCTGCGAGGCGTTTGTTTGCAATGACTTTTTGGTTACGAGAGATAAGCGCATGATCCCGCAGCTTGGCTTTTTCATGCGCGAGTTTGCGTTTCCCGGCGTATTGGAAAACGGCAGGGAATGGATGACGCTGATGCCCAACGAGACCGTGACCACGCGTCCTGCGCTGGACGCGGCGCACGGCAGGGTGCTGACCTTTGGCTTGGGGCTTGGCTACT
This sequence comes from Eubacteriales bacterium, assembly GCA_045650025.1. GTDB lineage: Bacteria > Bacillota > Clostridia > Oscillospirales > CAG-272 > SVQP01. Next base: position 4,309 of record JAZRQR010000024.1, on the reverse strand, counting down.
TTGCGTACATGGCGGCAAGAAAGAGTGAGGTCGAGTCGGTCACGGTAGTTGATCTTAGCGCGGATGCGATCGCGCTGTTTGAGCAGAATTTATTGCCGCAAATGGAGTGCGCTGATAAGATCAAGGTCATCCACGCGGATGCGTTTGCATTTGCCGAGCAGCACTATCCCAAGGGCGAATTTGACTTTGTGTTTGCCGATATCTGGCATGACGTCTCGGACGGCAAGGATCTCTACCTGCGCTTTAAATCCATGGAGCACTTAGCCTCCGACATGGAATATACCTATTGGCTGGAGGAGTCGATCAAGTGCTATATGGATGACGCACTTTGGCCGCAGGGTGTGAATTGATACAAGATTTGGCTGTGCTGTTGCAAAAATGTTTTGTAAAATTCAAAAAAGCTGAAACCTTTTGTGCAAAAAACTGTCTATATAGGTGACGGAGCCAACATGGCGGCACCGTTGGGAATTTCTCAATAAGCAAGGTAAAGGAGTAAGTTTATGAAAAACAAATTATGGAGCATTGCAGTACTTGTGTTGGCGCTTGTATGTCTTACGGGTTGCGCGCAGAAGACGCAAACGCGCGTATCCTTATTTGAATCGTTTGAACGCACGTTTCCCAATTTTGATTTGAAATCATCTGCCGATTATATGGACGTGAATGATGCGAAAATGACGCTGTATTTTGCCAATGCCGATCAAAAAGGGAATGTTTTCTATAATCCTATAGTCATCTACGTAAGTAATTCGGAAAAGGCTATTTTAGGCCATGACAGGGAAGACCAAACGGTTGCCGATTACAAGTCGATGGAGGGCTATACCGTATTGGTGGAATACGGTGCTTCCGATATGGACGGAAGCCTGTACGCGGTCAAGAGAGCTTTTTCGAATTTGAAGTATAAGTACAGTGAGCAGGTCACGATTCCGAGTGAATACTTACAGGGCGAGCAGGGAACGTTGTATTTTTATCTTTGCTTATTCAATGAAGTGGGCGATGAATATATGATCCTGACCAAAAAGAGCATTGGAAACATTGGTTACGAGGTGCGCGACGGACAAGTAAAATTTGACTTTAGTGATTGTGAATCCAGAGTATACCCCGGCTGATATTTTCCCGCCGAGTTATGCTTACTATTTTGCCATCACAGTACAGAACGATAGTTGACTTTGAAAGGAGCAGAATGAAATGAACCGTCGATTGATCATAGGGATAGTCAGTTGCATTTTAGTCATCATATTTGCCTCGTGCAACACCAAAGATAATGTTGACTCCGCACAGGCTAAATCTCCGAGCATGTCTGCCGGTGATGTAGAAAACGTAGTTGTGGCGCTTGATATGGGGGAACTCATCCAACCGCTTTCCGAGGATAATCAAATACAAGCTACGTTTGGTTTTGGTGGAAACAAGCCGTATGAAAAGCCCACGGGGTATACCGCTTGGGTGACAATACAGGCGGATGGGTGCATGATCAACGGATCTGCTGACACCTGGAGCAAAACGTTCGATGATTTCTATGAGAATGACGTTTTCACCATGGATGAAGAAGAATCTTATATGTTTGCCATCCCGTACACTTCTCTTGTCTACACTCCCAAATATTATGAAGACTTTTGGATTGAGTTTCCGGATGGCGATTGTACCGGAGAGATCAAGATCATGGGATACTATTTGAACCGAAACTCCGGACAATACGGCAATTTGGAGAACACAAGTGTTCGTGCGATTGTCTATTATGCAAAGCAGGGCGAGACGATTGCGTTCAGTAATCAATCTGTCTCCAAAGCAATAGAGAATTTGCAAAATTGATTCGTTTTTTTCAAGTATGGGGCGCAATTCGCAAAATGGCAAAAAAGGTAATTGACAAGTTCACCGCGCTGGCGGGCGAGAACGTCGATCCCCGTACGAGAAGATACGAACGATTTTAACGGTAATAATCCCTTGGTGTTAACCATTCAATCAAGATGACAAAGGAGAACTTTATGAAAAACAAAATTTTATGCCTGGCATTATGTTTATTATTACTTGTAAGCTTTGCGGGCTGTACGATGCCTGTTGAAGATAACTTCCCGTCCTTTGATTTCCAAAAGAACGACGCTTGGGTGGATGTGGACAATGCCACTATGACCATGAAATTCGCTTCGGAGGACAAGCGGGGGAACGGCTGGAGTCCAAATACTTTATTGGTCATCTACGTAAGCAAAAGCGATCAGCCGCTTAATTTGGACTACGAGGAGGAAAAGGTATCGGATTATCGCGCAATCGAGGGCTATACAGTCGTGGCAGAATACGACCGTGACGAGCTTGGGAGCAAGTATTCCGCTTACAGACTTCCGTTTGACAACCTGCTTTATTCCTATAGCCAGGAGATCACGATCCCAAGCGAGTACTTGCAGGGTGAGCAGGGTGAATTGCATTTTTACCTTTGCGATGTAAGCGGTTGGCAGGAAATCGGATATATGATGCTGACGCTTCGATATATTAAGAACGTGAAATATCAGATCAAGGACGGGCAGGTCATGTTTGATTTCGAGAGTTGCGTGATAAATAATCCCCGCCGCCATTAAAATCTTTCCCCGAACCGCGCCATGCGCGGCTCGGGGATTTTCTTTGCCGAAAAAACTGCTATTATTTTCACAATCTTATTGCATTTGACAAAAGTATATGGTATAATGGACAAGGTTAATACCGACGCAAAAAACACCTTATACATACAGAAAGGGTATTCAACATGGCAAAAAAGGTAATTGATAAGTTCACCGCACTTGCGGGCGAGAACGTCGATCCCCGTACGAGAAGATATCTGGTTCCCAAGAGAGTGGTTCTGACCAAGGGTAACGTCACCGGTGCAGAGCATCTGCTGGATGAAAAGAGCAACCAGATCACGCTGGTTGTCGGCAAGGATAACTGCACGCTCAAAAACGAGCCCGGTAAGCCCCACGCGGCAATCCTTCTGGACTTCGGCATTGAATTTGCAGGCTCTGCACGCTTCCACACCTGGATGACCCACGGCCCCGGACACAACGGTGCTGTCAAGGTTGCAGTCCGCTTTGGTGAGAGCGTCATGGAGGCACTGACTCCTCTTGGCGAGAAGAACACCACCAACGACCACGCGATCCGTGATAACGTATATAGCCTTGGCATGTACTCGGGCATTGAGACCAACGAGACCGGCTACCGCTTCCTTTACATCGAGCTGCTCGATGAGGATGCATTCATTACCTTTAAGGCAGTACAGGGCGTATTCCATTATATGGATCTGGAGTACAAGGGCAGCTTCAAGTGCTCTGATGAGCGACTCAACAAGATCTGGGATACCGCTGCATATACCGCACACCTCAACATTCAGGAATATCTGTGGGACGGCATCAAGCGTGACCGCCTTGTTTGGATCGGCGACATGCACACCGAGGTCAAGACCATTCTTGCAACCTTCGGTTATACCGATATCGTGCCCAAGTCCTTGGACGTTGTGCGTGACGAAACGCCCGTCGGCAATTGGATGAACGGCATTTCCTCTTACTCGATCTGGTGGCTGATCATTCAGCACGACTGGTACAGAACCGTGGGCGACACCGTATATCTGTCCCAGCAGAGAGATTACATTCGCGGTCTGATGAACGTGCTGGTGGATTGCGTTGACGAGGACGGCGTGGAGCACATGCCCGAAAACAGATTTATGGACTGGCCCAACAACGATAATCCCGGTGCTATCCACGCAGGTCTGCAGGGGCTTTTGAAGATCGCGCTGGATAAGGGCTCGGCACTGTTGTACACGCTGGGTGACGTTGCGCTGGCAGAAAAGTGCGCGATCGCGGCTGTTCGCATGAAGAAGCACGTACCCGATCCTTGCGGCTCCAAGCAGGCAGCGGCTCTCTTGGTGCTGGCAGGTCTGGCAGATGCCAAGGAGACCAACGACACTATGATCGCTCCCGGCGGCGGACACGGCTACTCCACCTTCTTTGGCTACTATATCCTCAAGGCAAAGGCACTTGCAGGCGACTTTGCAGGCGCACTTGACGATATCAAGGAATACTGGGGCGGCATGCTTGACATGGGCGCTACCACCTTCTGGGAGGATTTCCACCTGTCCTGGATGGAGAATGCAGGCAGAATCGACGAGGTCGTGCCCGAAGGTAAGATCGATATCCACGGTGACTACGGCGCATACTGCTACATCAAGTTCCGTCACTCGCTGTGCCACGGCTGGGCTTCCGGTCCTTGCCCCTACCTTTCCAACTACGTGCTGGGCGTTCGTTCGCTCTCTCCCAACACCTACGAGATCAAGCCCGAGCTGGCTTACCTTGACTGG
>JAZRQR010000023.1:0-10798 GCA_045650025.1 Eubacteriales bacterium | reverse complement strand
GCTCAACACCCTGAACTTCTCGAACTAATTGCATAAACGATTCCCCCGCCTCGACACGAGGCGGGGGTTTTACGTCGCTTTTTTAAAGGTTTTTGATCGACCCTTTTGTAAAAAGGTCGGGCGAAAGCTTTCAAGAGAGGGGCAACAAAAAAGGACTGCACGGTGCAGTCCTTTTTGCTTTTATTACTTTCTCTTATACGCGAACGCGGCGCATGCTGCCAGCAGAATGCCAACAGCTGCTGCACCAACGGTGCCGTTGCAGCCGCCCGTAGCTTCTGCAGACTCGGCTTCGGTCGATTCCGCACTCGGCTCCTCCGTCTCGATGGTGGGCGCTTCGGTCTCGGTCTCAGTCTCGGTAGGCGTGGGATATACCGGCTCCAGACGCATATCCGACTCAGGCGTCAGCACCTGCCCTGCCACGATCAGCTCACTTCCCTCGCCGGCACTCCAGCCAACCAGATCGCCCGTCTCGCTCGTCAGCTCCAGCGTGGGCACCGTCCAGGATGCGCCCTGCGCCACAACTGCCGTGACACTCTGCTCGCCTGCCACCAGATCCACGGTATAGAACGGATCCACCGTGATAGGCGTAAAGCGCTTGAGCGAGATCCAGCCGCTCGTGCCATCCTCCAGCGTCACGTAGCCGTATCGACCCTGCACCGCCGTTACGCGATACACCGAGCCACCGGTCAGCGATGCCGCCTTACCCGACGCACTGCTCGGTCCGTGATATGCCGAAACAGCGCCCTTTGCCGCGATATAGTAACCGGGCTTATAATCATCGGTGGCATAGTAGTCCACCTCGGGCACGTCAGCAGTCTTGTATGCAACCGTGCCGTAGCCCACGATATAGCGATTTGTCAGATCGTATTCATGCAAGCCGACCTTATTATCGGCGTTGCCCTCAATGGCATACACCTTGCCGTCCTCGCACTTGAGCACGATGCCGATATGGTCGGTCGCGCGCGAGTGGGTTGCAGTCAGGCTGCGGTAAAAGATCAGGTCACCCTTTCTTGGTATGTAATCATCCTCGCGGTCGTGGTACTCTGCGCCGTACTGCGCGCCCTGATTGATAAACCAGTTGCGCCAGGAGTTGCAGGACACGTACATGCCGCCCGTCAGCTCCTTATCCACCTGCGCCTGGCGCAAGCACCAGTTGACAAACGCCGCACACCATGCATATCCGTAGCTGGTGCCGTTTCCCTCGCCGTTATCCAGCTTGCCAAACAACACGTTATATTCCGTAAAGTTTCGATTGCCACCGCCGTTGAGTCCGTCCAGATCTCCATCGTCATTGCCCTCGTGATAGCCCAGCTGCGAGAGCGCCACGGCAATGACGTCGGTTGCGCCGTCACCCGTCAGCTCAATGGTCTGCAGGTTTTCGTAGTACAAGGTATCCTTATAATCCTCGGACACCTTATACGAGGGCTCGACCGCGCCTGCGGCAAAGGAAAGCGTGGCTGCTGCAAGGCTCAAAGCCGCCAGCCCCGATAAAATGTTACGTAATCTCATTGAAATCCATCCTTTTTTGTCAAATCATAGTGCTTTTTGTTTCCTCAACCATTATAACACAGGGAAGTCCTGTTGTAAAGCCCTAATCGTGGATAACCCTGATGGAAATATATGCAAGCTCAGGGGAAATTATGTAACCGGTGGCGCGGCGCGCGGCATTTGTGATTTTGCACGAAAATCAAGGATTGCTCAAATCCCAAGTTGACAGAGAGAGCGGCGGGTGCTATAATACAAATGAGAATATTTCGCCGCAACGGCAGAATGGAGACAAACAATGGAACTGCAAGGGAAAATCATTCACTTTTTAGGCGACAGCATCACGCAGGGCTACGGCCCCAGCGCCCCCGAAAAGGTATATCACCAGCTCATCAAGGCAAAATACGGCCTTGCCGAGGCAAATAATTTTGGCATTGGCGGCACCTGCCTTGCCGACCGCTACACCCCTTTGGAGATCCCCGAATTCAACGCGCACTTTGCCACGCGCATTGATCAGATGCCTGAAAAGGCAGACGCCATTGTGGTCTTTGGCGGCACCAACGATTTCGGTCACGGTCAGGCACTCCTGGGCACACCCGACGACCGCACCCCCGAGACCTTCTGGGGCGCATGCCACGATCTGTTCTCGCGCCTGATCGCCAAATACCCCACCTGCCCCATCGTGGTGGTCACTCCCCTGCACCGCTGGTACGAATACGTGCCCCAGCCCCGCGCTTCGCGCGATGGCAGCATCACACAGACCACCATTCTGCGCGACTACGTGGAGATCATCCGCGCAGCTGCCGAATACTACTCCCTGCCTGTATGTGACCTGTACGCGGCAGGCTCGATGTGCCCCGAGCTGGAGGCACACCGCATTGCCTACTGCCCCGACGGTCTGCACCCCAACGATGCAGGACACGAGATCATTGCATCCCGTCTTGCAAACGTGCTCTTAAGTCTGTAACCATCTTGCGAGTAAAAGCACGCCGAAAGACGCATAAATGCATCGCCCTCGGGCAATTCGGTTCGATTCCCGTACGGCTAACCGACCCTACGATTTCATCTAAATAAGGAGGAACGCTATGAAACGCTTCCAACTCCCCCTTGCGCTATCCTTAGCGCTGCTTATGCTGCTTGGCACGCTGTCCGCTGCCGTTCCCGCCTCTGCCGAGAGCGCGCGCACCTATTCGGGCGTCAGCATTACCGAGCACCAAGGCGGCTACGACTATGACTTTGCGACACGTACGCTCTCGACCTACACCTTTGATTTTTCGGTTGAGCGCATCAACGGCTACGCAAACGAGCCCGCTCTTGCCCTTGGCAACCGCGCCAACGCACAGATCGTGGACGGCGCGCTGACCACGCAGGACGGCAAGACCTTTGTGCTGGGCTCGGCTGTATGCCTTGGTGACGACTACGGTCTGGAGCAGGGCTACCTTTCCTTTGATCTGAATCTGAGCGGCGGCACTCTCTTTCTGGGCGTACGCAACTCGCAGACCTGCGTCTCGCACACCGAGCGCGGCATTTGGTTCGCGCTGGACAATGCGGGCTCCTTGCGCATCTTTGAGCCGGAATGCGGACTGGAGGCAACCGTACCCGTATCGGTCAACTTCTCCCAGACGCAGACCATTACGCTGCACGATGCACTGGACACCATTGCCCTGTATGCAGGTGAACAGCTGCTTGCCATGGTGGAATACTCGGTTTCCGGACGCCTTGCCTTTCTTGACGCAAGCGGCACCGTGCTGGCAGAGACCGACACCTGCCAGCTGTACCAGACCGGCTACTTCTCCTTGGAGCTTGCCGACATTGACGGCTATCTCGACAACCTGCGCTTTACCAACGTGCAAGAGATCTGGAGCATTCCCGAGGCGGACACGCTGCGAAAGATCGACTACTCGACCTGGACGGCAACCGATGCGCTGGATCGCACCACCGCAAGTAACGCCGAGGCGGGCGACCCCAACCCCAACCGCTACGTGGGACTTTTCTATTTCCTGTGCGTTGTGGGCGCGGGTCAGGTGGTGCAGGACAACACCAAGCTGTACCTGGAAATGGGCTACCGCGATGCCAAAAAGTACATTGAGCAAAACGGCGGCGAGGCATACTGGGCAGAGCCCTACTTTGGCTACTACCGCAACACCGACACCTGGGTCTACCGCAAGCACGCATACATGTTAGAGCAGGCAGGCGTGGACTTCATTTTCTTAGACGTTTCCAACGCCGAGGTATTCATTGCAGGTCACACCGCGCTCTTTGACACCTGGCTGACCATGCGCAAGCAAGGCATTGACACCCCGCAGATCGTATTTTTCAACGGCGACACCCCCTCGACCTTCCAGTCCAACATGACCACGCTCTTTACCACGGTCTACTCGGATGAGAACTGGGCTAAATACGAGGAGCTGTTCTTCCTTTGGGAGGGCAAGCCCTTGGTCTTTGGCAACTACTCCGGACTTTCGGGCGAGATCAAGCAGATGGTGGACGAAAAGTTCACCGTGCGCGGCAGCTGGGCATGGATCGACAGCGACAACTACTGGTCCTGGCTGCAGGAATACCACTATGACGCCGAGACCGGCAAGGCACAGATGCAGAACGGCGGCTGGGGACGCGACGCAAGCGGCAGAATTGAGGCACTCTCGATTGCCATGGGTCACCATCCCACCATGACCAAGGGACGCAGCTTTGTCAACGGCTCTCAGCCCAAGAGCTCCAAGATGGGCTTTGACAACGTGGAGCAGGCAGGTCTTGGCTTGGGCTTTGCCAACCAGTTCAACGCCATGCAAACGCTGGTCAAGGACAACGTGGACAAGGAGCAGCCCTTTGTGCTGATGATCACGGGCTGGAACGAATGGATCGCAGGCTGCTTCCACTCGGACACCAACCAAAGCATGGCGGGCACCTCCGCCAAATTCCAGTACGTAGACCAGTTCAACTGCGAATTCTCGCGTGACGGCGAGCCCATGCGCAATCAGGACGGCTACGGCATTGGCGACAACTATTACTACCAGATGGTGGATCAGATCCGCCGCTACAAGGGCATTGCCGCAACGCCCGTTGCCGATGACCAGACCACCATTGACATTTACGATCTCTCCTCCTGGAATGCGGTCGACCTTACCTATATGGACTCGCTCTACGACGTAGAGCACCGCAATACCATTTCCTACGACCCCCACTTCCGCTACATCAACAACACCGGCAGAAACGATTTTGACTATGCCAAGGTCTCGCAGGATGCGGCAAACCTCTACTTTTTGGTCAAGACCTCGTCTGACATCATCATTGACAACGGCTCGACCTGGATGAACCTTTACATCAACGTAGACGGCGATGCCACCACCGGCTGGGAGGGCTTTGATTACGTGCTCAACCGCGACCGCGATTCCTTTGTGGTCACGGTGGAAAAGTTCAAGGACAACAGCTTTGAGAGCGAGGTTGTGGGTGGCGCGTACTACTACATTGAGGGCGCGTACATGACCCTCTCGCTGAGCAAATCCCTGCTTGGCATAGAAGGCAAGCTGGAGAACATGACCTTTAAGTGGGCAGACAACTCGGTAAGCAATGGCGACCCCATGGCGTTTATGGATCTGGGTGACACCGCGCCCGATAACCGCTACGCATTCGTCTACAAGTGCGAGGATTACACCAACCGCCAACTTCCCTCCACCACGCTGCTGACCGACGCTTCTACCGCCGCGCAAAACGGCAGCATCATTCCCCGCCCCGAGGGCGAGGTCAACATTACGCTGGGGGATGCCGTTGTGGACGTGCTTTACGACCTTGCGGGCGTCAAGACCGGCGCTTACGTCCAAAACACCATTCTTGCCGAGCAGTTTGAGCTGTGCGCAGGCACCTCGACCAGTAACGTGCAGGTGCGCAAGGGCGACCGATTCAACTATCTGCGCATGACCGGCGTGACCGACCTGCGCACCTGGAATGACGTGGAGGGCTCTTACGAGTTTGCCGCTGACGTGCGCATGGTGGACTACGGCAACAGCGCCATTTACGTGCGCGGTGAAATGCCGGGCGCATTCACCCCCGTCAACCCCGCAAACTCGGGCATCAACCAGGTATTTAACTACTACGAATGGGACTGGTACCGCGAAAACGGCGGTAGGGACGGCGCGTCCTCCTCTGCAGGCTCGGGAATCGGCATTTATCCCGAAGAAAACCGTATCACTATCCGCATCAAGCGCTACGCCACCGACGGCATTGGCGTCACCTCCTCTTCCTACTCCTTCCCCTACGAGGGCAAGTTCACCCCCGGCGCGGACGGCTGGTTCAAGCTGCGCGTGGTGGATGACGGACAAACCGTTTCGATCTATATGAACGATGCGCTGATGTGCTCAGTCAAGCTGGAAGATCCCGGCGTGGTATACCCCACCGACGGTACGGGTCAGGAATACTACGGCAAGGCAACGCTTTACGACGCGAGCGGCAAGCAGGTGCTGGCGGTGGAAAACACCAGACTCAACTCGCAGGGCTCGCAGATCGCGCTGACCACCCGCTTCCAGACCATGGAGTTTGCAAATCTCTATATCGCCTACCACACGCAGGTAGCCGACGGTGGCAAGGTGGACACGCTGCTTGGCGAGAACCCCACGCAAACCGCCTACACCCCCGATACGCGCCTGCTCTCCTCGCTTGACATGGGCACTCCCCCTGCCGAGCCCGAGACAGAGACCGAAACCAACGTTGACGTGTTGTATGGCGAAGAGACCGAAAAGAAAGGCTGCAAAGCCATTTTTGCCGCACCCGTTGCGACGATCACGCTGATCGCGTGCGCCGTTGTGTGCAAGAAAAAGAAGCATTAAACCAAACAAGAGCCGCGCCCCGCGCGGCTCTTTGTGACAAAGAGGTGAGAAAATGATCTACCGTTCCAAGCAATCCACCGTCCGCGCGGGCGACACGACGCTGCGCTACATCGTATTCGGCAAGGGCACGCGTCCCTTGATCATGATCCAAGGGCTGAACACAAACGGCATTGGAGGTGCTGCCGATTCGCTGGCATTCGCCTATCGACTTTTCGCCAAGGATTTTCGCGTCTACCTCTTTGACCGCCGCCCCGACGTGTGGGAGGGCATTACGGTGCGCGATTTCGCCCGTGACGTTGCCGCTGCCATGGACGCGCTGCACCTTTCGGACGCTTGCGTGCTGGGCGTGTCGCAGGGAGGCATGATCGCGCAGCACTTAGCGCTCGACCGCCCCGATCTGGTGGGCAAATTAGTCCTTGCCGTGACCTTATGCGTGAACAACGACACCGTCACCGACGCCATCCACACCTGGGTGCGCTTGACCGAGCAAAAGGATTTTAAGACCTTGGTCGCCGACATGGCAGAGCGCATGTACTCCCCTGCCTATCTTGCGCGCTACAAGCCATTTTTGCCGCTTCTGACGCTTGCGCAAACGCCCAAGGATACCGCGCGCTTTATCACCTTGGCAAACTCCTGCCTGACCTGTGACACACGCGCGCAGCTGCACAACCTCACCTGCCCCACGCTGGTCATCGGCGGCGCGCAGGATAAGGTGGTGGGCGAAACCTCTGCCCAACAACTCGCGGACGGCATTGGTTGCCCCCTGCACCTCTACCCCGATCTTGGGCATGCCGCATACGAGGGGGCAAAGGATTTCAACCAAATCGTGTACGATTTCTTTACCCGGAACCGCGCTTGAAAATTTTTTCAATTTTTTTCAAAAACCGTGGACTTTTTTGCCAAAAAAAGCGTCTATATAGGTGAGAGAGGATACGCGGCGGGAGCAAGCCCCCGCCCTACGTGACACATGGATTGACGCGCAATCCCGGGTTCAAGCTCTTGACAAAAAAAAAAGATACAATAGGAATTGGAGACCCTACACAATCACAACAACGGAGGAAAGCACGATGAAACTACAACCGATGCTCAAAATTCTTTGCGCCGTCATACTCGGCGTTCTGATTGCTGCCGCCTTGGTCGGCTGTAAGCAGGAGACAGCCACCATCTACCCCTGTTACTTCAACGCGGACGTTGCCGACGTGGACGCAACCGCCATCCGCGCTACCATAGAAGAGGCTGGCTGGGAGCTGCAAAGCAGTGAACCGGACGGCTCTTACGGGAACACCGCCACGCACATCTATCAGCTGATCACGGGCGACCAAAAGCAAGTCATTGTCATCTATGAATTTGAAAATGCCGAGCAGGCAGAGCAAGCCTACGTGCAAGACGTGATCGGCACCATCTTCCCTGCCACGATTTTCCCGGACGAGTACTCTATGTACTCCCTATACATCCGCATCTCCAACTGCCTGATCATGACAGTAAACAACGGCCACGTGGAGCTGTTGGAGCTTTTGGGGCTTGGCACCGTGGAGCCTCTGGAGGTGCCCACCGAGAACACCCAAAAGCTGCACAGAAAGATCAAAAGCGTGGATATTGAAGCTGCCAAAACTGCAATGGAGGCAGACGGTTATACGTTCTATCCCATAGAATTTATCGACAGCGAGGAGTTTGGTCCTACCTACGTCATCGTATCTCCCGAGCAGGACAGCGCATACGTTTACACGCTTTCCACACACAAGCCCATCCTCGGTATGTCATATACCTATTACACCTATAGCATTCTCGAGCGCGTCGCGCTTGATTATAAGAGCGAAGGCAGTAAAAAAGGCGATGATCTTTACGTCGGCATGCACTTCGTCGGCTTCAAGGACGGCAGCTGCATCCTTTGCTACGGCGATTCGTTTGCGGAAATTGAGCATTATTTCACAGGAAAATAAAAAAGTGGGACTGAGCCAATCACTCAGTCCCGTTTTTTCTTGACTCAATCCTCTGCGTCACAAGCACGCAGGAACTTGATGCATCTTTCCACTTCCTCGATGCCGGTGGGAGTCAGCGTTTCGCTCTCCACGACCATGGGAATGCCCATTTCGATGGCTCTTGCGCGCACGGCCTTGACGGGTGCATCACCCTCGCCCAGCGCCTTGCCCTGACCGCCCATGTGGCCGTCCTTTAAGTGAATGACGCGCAGTCTGTCGGCAAGTCTGTTCATGACCTGGATCGGGTCAAGACCTGCGTTGAATGCCCAGTAGGTATCGATCTCAAAGAACACGTTGCATCTCTTCTCCAGCTCGGAGTGAATGGTAGAGCCCCAGGGCATGACCACAAACTCATGCGAGTGGTTGTGATAGCCTACCTCAATGCCTGCCTCCGCCATCTTGGGGATCGCAGCGTTGACGATCGCAGCAAAGCGGTCGATCTTTTCCAGGGTGCTCAGATCCTCGCCCGGAATGATAAAGCGCTTGTTGCCAATGGTCTTGTGGTACGCGATGGTGGCATCAATGTTCTCGGGCAGCAGCTCTGCCGTACCCGAATGCGTGCCCGAGCAGCAGAGGCCATACTTTTCCTGCCATGCAGCCACCTGCTCTGCGCTGTGACCGAAAAAGCCCGCATACTCTACCGAGGAGTATCCCAGCGCGGCAACCGCCTTGAGTGCGCCCTCCAGGTCAGCACCCGTCATATCGCGTACGCTGAATAATTGCAAACCGTATTCCATAATCCTTCTCCTTTATGTGTATTGATATTTTATGCCAAATCCTCAAAAGGCATTTTGATGTTCATCTCTTCCAGTCGGCGGCAGTAATCCTTGACTCTCTCGGGCAGATAGTCGCATACGCGGTGCCCGTCAAAGCCCACGCTGACCTCCACGCCTGCGCGGCGCACGATGTCCTGCTGCTCGGGGCTATCAAAGAAATCCAGCATATACTGATGCTGACGGAAATGGTGCGTAGGGTCATAGCTGACGTTCATTTCCCAGAAAATGCCGTGCTCCGCCATCTTCTTAAAGAAATCGTAAGGCTCCATGCCAATCTTCTTGGCAAAGCCGAACAGATCGGTATGCGCCACGCCCACCTTGCAGCCGCAGCGTGCCGCGTAAGCAAACAGGTCACCGTTTGCCACCGAGTTCTCCATCGCGTCCAGATTCTCGATCAAGCAATAGTCAAAATACGAAATATCGTCCGCATCGGCAAGATTGTGACGCGGCAGCTTGACCGTGCACACCTCGATGCCGCGCAGCACCGTGATCTGATCCTTATACTTTTCGCGCAGCAGATTGATGTGGTCGTAATAGCGCTTCAGGCAACGGTAATGATCGGTGCCAAGATCGGGATTCTTGTAAAAGAACACGTCAAGTCTCTGGTTGCAAACACCGTGGTTGTGGTCGGTAATGCCGATCAGCTTAAGTCCTCCCGCAATGGCAGCCTCTACCACCGCCTCGGGTTGATCCGCTCCGCAAAAGGAATAATAGGTGTGTGAATGAAGATCCTGTAGCATAGTTGCCCTCCGTATCTGCTTTATCCTTTTCATTATAGCACACTCCCCTGCCCCTCGTCAAGGAAATTTGCTTCGGCATTTTGCATAGAATATAACGAACGACGACATTTGGGAGGCAAAGATGAAGCAGAATGAAAACAGACAGGCGGATTATAACCAAGCTGCATCCGCCATTTTGGCGCGACAATGGGCAAACGCCGCAAGACATAAATATTTGGCACGCGTGCTGCGCGCAGCCGCTCCCCGCCCCGCCGCGATTTTCCAGGCGCTGGGCGACCAGAACCTGGCGCATGCCGATCAGCTGGCGCGGCTGATTTGGGAAAGGGGCGGCGACCCCGGGCTGCAGGTACGCTTTACCACGCCTAAGGTGTTTCTTGGCGATGATGCGCATTCCCGCGCGCCCGTGGTGGTGCGCCGCGCCATCAATCAAAGCGTTGCCGAGCTTGGCGAGGTGCTGCACCTATACAAGCGGCTGGAGCGCGACTCGGACGCGGGTGACACCGCCGAGCTGATTGCCCAGACCGAGCGGCAGATCCGTGAATTATACGAATTGTTTGAGTTATATCGGAATGCGTGAATCGGCACACGGACTGTCCGCGCATCCGCCACACAAAAAAGGGGCTTGCGCCCCTTTTCTTTTACAAAATGATGCAGATCAGCCCGTTGCTTCCCTCGTTGATGATCTTTTCCAGCGTATCGCCGATCTTGGCGCGCGAAGCCTCAGGCATGTGCTCCAGCTTTGCGTGCAGCCCCTCGTTGACCAGCTCGTAAAGGCTCTTGCCAAACATATGCGACTCCCAGATCCTTTTGGGGTCCTCCTCAAACTCGCGCAGCATGTACTTGACCAGATCCTCGCCCTGCTGCTCGCTGCCCACCATGGGGCTGACCTCGGCAGAGATGTTGGCGCGGATCATATGGATGGACTGCGCGCCTGCACGCAATTTGACCCCATAGCCGCCCGCCTGCTTGACAATGCGCGGCTCTTCCAAGGTCATATC
>JAZRQR010000022.1:0-10512 GCA_045650025.1 Eubacteriales bacterium | reverse complement strand
AAGACCATCGTGACCAACGGTGACCAGACCGACACCATTTACGATCTCATGGACAAGCAGATGACCTTTGAGCAGGCGCTGCGCACCAGAGAGTTTGAGGACGATAAGCCTAACTTCACCCCCCGTATCTCCGGCATCATTAACCGCGAGGGCGGCGACATGAATTACGCGCTCTCCATTCTCAAGAGCGCAGAGGGTGACGACTCCTCCTGCGAAAGATTTACCTACGCATATTCTAACCCTATCGCGGGCAGAGCAAAGTTTATCCACACCTACAACTGTGACGGCAATCCGCTGCCCAGCTTTGAGGGCGAGCCCAAGACCCTGGAGCTGCCCTGCGTGGATATCGACGCGCTGACCGACCTGATCTGGACAAATCTCAACGAGGACAACAAGGTGTCCTTGTTCGTTCGTTATATTGATCTGGCAACCGGCGAGACCGAGACCAGAATCGTGAACAAAAACGCTTAAAGGAGAATCAAAACATGAAAGAATTTGAACTGAAATACGGCTGTAACCCCAATCAGAAGCCCGCGAAGATCTATATGCACGACGGCAGCGAGCTGCCCATCGAGATTCTTTGCGGCAGACCCGGATATATCAACTTCCTGGACGCTTTCAACTCCTGGCAGCTGGTCAAGGAGCTCAAGGCAGCTCTGGGACTTCCCGCCGTCACCTCCTTTAAGCACGTTTCCCCCACCTCGGCAGCAGTTGGCATTCCGCTCTCCGAAACGCTTAAGAAGGCTTGCTTTGTAGATGATATTGAAGGTCTTGACGAGTCTCCCTTGGCTTGCGCATACGCAAGAGCAAGAGGCACGGACAGAATGTGCTCGTTTGGCGACTGGGTGGCACTCTCCGACGTGTGTGACGTGACCACCGCGCTCATGCTCAAGAGAGAAGTGTCCGATGGCGTCATCGCGCCCGGCTACGAGCCCGAGGCTCTGGAAATTCTCAAGTCCAAGAGAAAGGGCAATTACAACATCGTCAAGATCGACCCCGATTTCGTTCCCGCTGCACAGGAAACCAAGCAGGTTTACGGCATTACCTTTGAGCAGGGAAGAAACAATTTTGAGATCAACCGTGAGCTGCTGACCAACATTGTCACCGAAAACAAGGATATGCCCGAGAGCGCGATCCGCGATTTGATCGTAGCACTCATCACCCTGAAGTACACCCAGTCCAACTCGGTTTGCTATGCCGTTGACGGTCAGGCAATCGGCGTTGGTGCAGGTCAGCAGTCGCGCGTGCACTGCACCAGACTTGCAGGCGGCAAGGCGGATACCTGGTTCCTGCGTCAGCACGAGAAGGTGGTGAACCTGCCCTTCCTGCCCACACTCGGCAGACCCGACCGTGACAACGTCATTGACGGCTACATCAACCAGAACGAAGAGGACGTTTGCGCAGACGGCAACTGGCAGAAGTATTTCACCGAGCAGCCCGCAGTCTTCACCCGCGAGGAGCAGAGAGCGTACCTGGACACCATTGACGGCGTAGCACTCGGCTCGGACGCGTTCTTCCCGTTCAGCGATAATATCGAGAGAGCAAAGAAGAGCGGCGTTAAGTACATTGCAGAGCCCGGCGGCTCGATCCGTGACGACGCGGTCATTGAAACCTGCAACAAGTACGGCATGTCCATGGCGTTCACCGGCATGAGACTTTTCCACCATTGATAGTTTAAGAGGATCACGAATGAAGTTAATGGTTGTAGGCGGCGGAGGCCGCGAGCATACGATTATTAAGAAATTGAAGGAGAACCCGAGCGTTGAGGTCATTTACGCGCTGCCCGGTAACGGCGGCATGAAGGATGACGCGATCTGCGTGCCCGTAGGCGCAAAGGATCTGGACGGCATTGTGGCTTTTGCAAAGGAAAATGCGATTGATTTCGCGGTGGTTGCACCCGATGACCCGCTGGTGCTGGGTTGCGTGGACAGACTTTCCGAGATCGGCATTCCTTGCTTCGGACCCACCGCAAACGCTGCCATCATTGAGGGCAGTAAGGTGTTCTCCAAGAACCTGATGAAGAAATACGGCATTCCCACCGCTGCGTACGAGGTGTTCGAGGATATGGACGCTGCGCTGTCTTACGTCAAGACCGCACCCATTCCCACCGTTATCAAGGCAGACGGCTTGGCTTTAGGCAAGGGCGTTATCATCGCGCAGACGCGCGAGGAGGCAACCGAGGCGGTGCTCTCCATGATGCAGGATAAGGCGTTTGGCGAGAGCGGCAGCCGCGTGGTCGTGGAGGAATTTTTGACAGGCCCCGAGGTCTCGGTGCTGGCGTTTACCGACGGCAAGTGCGTCAAGCCCATGGTTTCCTCCATGGATCACAAGCGCGCTCTGGACGGGGATCAGGGTCTGAACACGGGCGGCATGGGCACGGTTGCGCCCAACCCCTATTATACCGAAGAGATTGCACAGGAGTGCATGGAAACCATTTTCCTGCCCACCATTGCTGCCATGAATGCCGAGGGCAGAACGTTCAAGGGCTGCTTGTACTTCGGCTTGATGCTGACGCCCAACGGCCCCAAGGTCATTGAGTACAACTGCCGCTTCGGCGACCCCGAAACGCAGGTGGTGCTGCCGCTGCTCCAGAGCGATCTTCTGACCGTTATGCAGGCAACTGCAAACGGCACGCTGGCAGAGACCGAGGTCAAGTTTGCAGCGCGTCACGCATGCTGCGTGGTAGTGGCATCGGGCGGTTATCCGCAAAAGTATGGCTCGGGCTACCCCATGACGTTGCCCGAAACCGGTAAGGATGAGTATATTTTCGTAGCAGGTGCCAAGGTGCAGGACGGCGTGCTCGTCACCGCGGGCGGCAGAGTGCTTGGCGCGGTTGCGGTAGAGGATAGTCTTGCCGATGCGGTGGCGCATGCGTACCGCGTTGCGGATCAGGTTGAGTTTGAAAATGCGTTCAAGCGCCGTGACATCGGTCAGCGCGCGCTTGCAGCCAAGGGCTAAGGAGGACAGCATGGTTTTTAGAGTTTACGTTGAAAAAAAGCAGGGACTTGACCACGAGGCTGCGTCCCTTTGTAAAGAGATCAATACGTTTTTGGGCATTGAGGCACTTGAGCGCGTGCGCGTGATCAACCGCTACGACGTGGAGAATGCCACCGAGCAGCTGTTTGCGTACGCAACGCAGACTGTGCTCTCCGAGCCCCAGCTCGACAACGTGTCGGATGCCATCGAGGCAGACGGCGCTGTCGTATTTGCCGTGGAGTATCTGCCCGGTCAGTATGACCAGAGAGCGGATAGCGCGGCGCAGTGCATGCAGATCATTTCCTGCGGCGACCGTCCTATGGTACGCACCGCAAAGGTATATCTTCTGTACGGTGCTCTGACCGAGGCAAACGTTGCCGCGATCAAGAAGCACGTCATCAACCCCGTAGAGAGCCGCGAGGCAACCTTGGACAAGCCCGAGACGCTGGCGGCACAGTATGATATCCCCACCACCGTAGAGACCCTGAACGGCTTCTGCGAGATGGACGAGGATGCGCTGAAGGCTTTTGTTAAGGGATACGGCTTGGCAATGGATATGGATGACCTGGCGTTCTGCCGCGACTACTTTGTCAGCGAAAAGCGCGATCCCACCATTACCGAGATCCGCATGATCGATACCTACTGGTCCGACCACTGCCGTCACACCACCTTCTTGACCGAGATCGGTGAGGTGGAGATCGAGGACGCCGAGCTGGAGCGCGCTTGCAAGGTATACTCCAACCTCAGAAGCGAGCTTGGCAGAGAGCACAAGCCCATGACGCTCATGGACATTGCCACCATTGGCACGCGCTACTTAAAGGCAAACGGCAAGCTGCCCCGCATTGACGAATCCGAGGAGATCAATGCGTGCACGGTTAAGATCACGGTCAAGACCGAGGAGGGTGACGAGCCCTGGCTGCTGCTTTTCAAGAACGAAACGCACAATCATCCCACCGAAATTGAGCCCTTCGGCGGCGCTGCAACCTGCATTGGCGGCGCGATCCGTGACCCTCTGTCCGGACGCTCCTACGTTTATGCGGCAATGCGCGTAACGGGCGGCGCAGATCCTACGCGCGCTCTGTCCGAAACCATGCCCGGCAAGCTGCCCCAGAAAAAGCTGGTCACCACGGCGGCTGCGGGTTATTCCTCTTACGGTAACCAGATCGGTCTTGCTACCGGTCAGGTGGACGAGCTGTATCACGACGGCTACGCGGCAAAGAGAATGGAGATCGGCGCGGTCATCGCAGCGGCTCCTGCCGAGAACGTACGCCGTGAGGTACCCGATCCCGAGGACGTGATCATCCTGCTGGGCGGTAGAACCGGTCGCGACGGCTGCGGCGGTGCTACCGGCTCCTCCAAGTCGCACACCGTGGAATCGCTGGAAAGCTGCGGCGCAGAGGTACAGAAGGGTAACGCTCCCGAGGAAAGAAAGCTGCAAAGACTGTTCCGTAATCCCGAGGCATCCAAGCTGATCAAGCGCTGCAACGACTTTGGCGCAGGCGGCGTATCGGTTGCAATCGGCGAGCTGGCGGACGGTCTTGATATTGATCTGAACGCAGTTCCCAAGAAGTACGAGGTTCTGGACGGCACCGAGCTTGCCATCAGCGAAAGCCAGGAAAGAATGGCTGTTGTGGTAGCTCCCGCAGACGTGGATCGCTTCTGCGAGCTGGCGCTGGAGGAAAACCTGGAGGCTACGCGCGTTGCACGCGTCAAGGCAGAGAAGAGACTGACCATGACCTGGAACGGCAAGGTGATCGTAGACCTTTCCCGTGAATTCCTGAACTCCAACGGTGCATCCAAGCGCACCGCCATCAAGCTCTCCAAGCCCGGTGATTACACCAAGGAGATCCCCGCTGATTTCGCATGCGGCATGCAGGCGCTGGCGGGAGACTTGAACATCTGCTCGCGTCGCGGACTTTCCGAGCGCTTTGACTCCACCATCGGTGCAGGCACGGTGCTCATGCCCTTCGGCGGCGTGCATCAGCTCACCCCCATTCAGGCAATGGTGCACAAGATCTCGGTTGAGAAAAAGCACCACAGCACCTGCTCTTATATGGCGTGGGGCTATAACCCCTTCATTGCCGAAAAGTCGCCCTATCACAGCGCATATCTCGCAGTTGTGGAATCGGTTTCCAAGCTGGTTGCGCAGGGTGCAAAGTTTGAGGACGTTTATCTGACCTTCCAGGAATACTTTGAAAAGCCCGGTCAGAATCCCGCCCGTTGGGGCAAGCCCATGGCGGCGCTGCTTGGCGCGCTGATGGCGCAAAAGGATTTTGAGATCGCTTCGATCGGCGGTAAGGACTCCATGTCCGGCTCGTTTGATAAGCTGGACGTTCCTCCTACGCTGGTTTCCTTCGCGGTTACCACGGGTGACACCTCCGAGGTTGTCAGCGGTGAGTTCAAGGGCGCCGGCCACAAGGTCGTGCTGCTGACCCCTGCCGTTGGCGAGAACGGTCTGCCCGTAGCCCAGAGCGTTAAGGCACTGTACGATACGGTCTATGCAGGCATGCAGGCGGGCAAGGTGCTCGCAGCATGGACGCCCACGCTGGGTGGTGTTGCCGAGGGCGTGCTCAAGATGAGCATGGGTAACGGCATCGGCTTTGCCTTTGACGGCGCGGTTTCCATGGAAACCATCTTCGGTTACAACTACGGCGCATTCATTCTGGAGCTTGCAGAGGGCGCAGAGATCGACGGCATGCTGCTGGGTTACACCACCGCAGAGAAGAGCATTACCCTGGGTGATGCAGCCGTTGCGCTGGATGCACTGCTTGAAGCCTATGAAAACAAGCTGGAGAGCGTTTACTCCTGCAACATCGCACACAAGAGCGGCGCACTGCCCACCGTTGCGTATACGGATGGCTGCAAGGCGAAGGCTCCCGCGATCCTGACAAACGCTCCTCAGGTCATCATTCCCGTATTCCCCGGCACCAACTGCGAATACGATAGCGCAAAGGCATTCGCGGATGCAGGCGCTAAGGCAAAGATCTTTGTGGTCAACAACCTGACCGGTGAGGGCATTGCCCGCTCGGTTGAGGAGTTTGCAAAGCTGTGCGCACAGTCGCAGATCATCTTTGTGCCCGGCGGCTTCTCGGGCGGTGACGAGCCCGACGGTTCGGGTAAGTTCATTACCTCCTTCTTCCGTAATGCCGAGGTAAAGGAGCAGGTCAGCGATCTGCTTGATAACCGCGACGGCTTGATGGCAGGTATCTGTAACGGCTTCCAGGCGCTGATCAAGCTGGGTCTGGTGCCTTACGGTAAGATCATCGACACCGATGAAAATTGTCCCACTCTGACCTACAATACCATTGGCAGACACCAGTCGCGCATCGTGCGTACCCGCATTTGCTCCAACCTGTCTCCCTGGCTGCAGAACGTACAGGTTGGTGACGTGGTCAACGTACCGATCTCGCACGGTGAAGGTCGCTTCCTGTGCTCCGAGGAGCTGGCAGCGCAGCTGGCGGCAAACGGACAGATCGCAACTCAGTACGTGGACGAGCAGGGCATCGTAACAAGCGACGTTCGCTGCAACCCCAACAACTCGGTCTTTGCAGTTGAGGGTATCACCTCGCCCGACGGACGCGTCTTTGGTAAGATGGGTCACTCCGAGCGAATCGGCGCGGGACTTTACCGCAACGTTCCCGGCAATTTCGATATCGGCATGTTTGCATCTGCCGTCAAATATTTCAAAGGTTAATTTCAGGAGGTAAATCGATATGGCATACTTTTATCCCGAAGCATCTCATACGTTTAATGAATATTTGTTAGTTCCCGGCTACTCGGGTCCCGATTGCATTCCCACCAACGTCTCGCTGCGCACCCCTCTGGTGCGCTTCCGCAAGGGCGAGCAGCCTGCCATCACCATGAATATCCCCATGGTGTCGGCAATCATGCAGTCGGTATCGGGCGATAAGCTGGCTGTGGCGCTGGCAAAGGAGGGCGGCGTGTCCTTCATTTACGGTGCACAGACCATTGAGGACGAGGCTGCTATGGTCGCACGCGTGAAGGGTCACAAGGCAGGCTTTGTCAAGAGCGATTCCAACATCCGCCCCGATCAGACGCTGGCGGACATTCTGGATCTCAAGCAGAAGACCGGTCACTCCACCGTGGCTGTTACCGATGACGGCACCGGAAGCGGCAAGCTGCTGGGCATCGTAACCGGCAGAGACTACCGCGTCAGCCGTATGTCTCCTGATCTCAAGGTAGAGGAGTTTATGACCCCTCTGGCTAAGCTGATCACCGCTCCCGAGGGCACCACGCTCAAGGAAGCAAACGATATTATGTGGGATCACAAGCTCAACTCTCTGCCCATCGTGGACAAGTACGGTTGCTTGGTCGCATTCGTATTCCGCAAGGACTACGACACCCATAAGAAAAACCCCAACGAGCTGCTGGACGCGCAGAAGAGATACGTGGTTGGCGCCGGTATCAATACCCGTGACTACGCACAGCGTGTTCCCGCGCTGGTAGAGGCAGGCGTAGACGTACTGTGCATCGACTCCTCCGAGGGCTTCTCCGCTTGGCAGGAGCAGACCATCGCGTGGGTACGCGAGAACTACGGCGATACCGTCAAGATCGGTGCAGGTAACGTAGTAGACCGCGAGGGCTTCCGCTTCTTAGCAGACTGCGGCGCAGACTTTATCAAGGTTGGTATCGGCGGCGGCTCGATCTGTATCACCAGAGAGACCAAGGGCATTGGCCGCGGTCAGGCAACTGCGCTGATCGAGGTTTGCAAGGCTCGTGACGAGTACTTCGAGGAGACCGGTATTTACGTGCCCGTTTGCTCGGACGGCGGTATCGTACACGACCACCACATCACGCTGGCACTGGCTATGGGCGCAGACTTCGTCATGCTTGGCAGATATTTTGCTAGATTTGAGGAGTCTCCCAGCGCAAAGGTCAACGTAGGCGGTACCTTGATGAAGGAGTACTGGGGCGAGGGCTCTAACCGCGCTCGTAACTGGCAGAGATATGACCTGGGCGGCGCTACCAAGCTGTCCTTTGAAGAGGGCGTTGACTCTTACGTGCCCTACGCAGGTAAGCTGTCCGATAACGTACAGACCACGCTCTACAAGGTCAAGTCCACCATGTGCAACTGCGGCGCGCTCACCATTCCCGAGCTGCAGCAGAAGGCAAAGCTGACGCTGGTATCCTCCACGAGTATCGTTGAGGGCGGCGCACACGACGTTGTTGTCAAGACCTCCAATAAGCAAGTATAAGGGGAAAAACCGATATGATGACAGATATTGAAATTGCCCAGAGCGTGAAAATGCAGCCCATTACCGAGATTGCAAAGACCGCGGGCATTCCCGAGGAATATTTGGAGCAATACGGTAGATATAAGGCAAAGGTAGATTACACTGCGCTGATGAACGCAACCGATCAAAAGGACGGCAAGCTGATCCTGGTGACCGCCATCACCCCCACCCCTGCGGGCGAGGGCAAGACCACCACGACCATTGGCCTGGCGGACGGTATGCGCAAGATCGGCAAAAACGTGATGGTAGCGCTGCGTGAGCCCTCTCTGGGACCGGTATTCGGTGTCAAGGGCGGTGCGGCAGGCGGCGGGTGGGCACAGGTCGTGCCCATGGAGGATATTAACCTGCACTTTACGGGCGACTTCCATGCCATCGGCGCTGCCAACAATCTGCTGGCAGCGATGCTGGATAACCACATTTATCAGGGCAATGCGCTGGGCATTGACCCCAGACGCATCACCTGGAAGAGATGCGTGGATATGAACGACCGTCAGCTGCGCTTTGTTGTGGACGGTCTGGGCGGCAGAGTCAACGGTACGCCCCGCGAGGATGGCTATGATATTACGGTTGCATCCGAGATCATGGCAGTCTTCTGCCTGGCTTCTTCGATCGAAGACCTTAAGGAAAGACTCTCCCGCATCATCGTGGCATACACGTATGAACAGAAGCCCGTTACCGCAGGCGACCTCAAGGCAGTTGGCGCAATGGCGGCACTCTTGAAGGATGCCATCAAGCCCAATCTGGTACAAACCCTGGAGGGCACGCCCGCGCTGGTGCACGGCGGTCCTTTTGCAAATATTGCGCACGGCTGTAACTCGATCATGGCAACCAAGCTGGCGATGAAGCTGGGTGACTACACCGTCACCGAGGCTGGCTTTGGTGCGGATCTGGGTGCGGAGAAGTTCCTGGACATCAAGTGCCGTATGGCGGGTCTGACGCCCGATGCGGTTGTGGTAGTTGCCACCATTCGTGCGCTCAAGATGCACGGCGGTTTGGCAAAGACCGAGCTGGGAACCGAGAATCTTGAGGCGCTGGCTAAGGGTCTGCCCAACCTGCTGCGCCACGTTTCCAACATCAAAAACGTATACAAGCTGCCTTGCGTGGTGGCTGTCAACCGTTTCCCCACCGATACCGATGCAGAGGTGGAGGAGATCATCCGCAAGTGCCGCGAGCTGGGTGTCAACGTGGTACTGTCCGAGGTTTGGGCTAAGGGCGGTAACGGCGGCGTAGAGCTTGCTAAGGAGGTTGTCAGACTGTGCGAGGAGGAGCAGGGTGATTTCACCTTCTCTTACACCTTGGACGGCAGCATTCAGGATAAGATCGAGGCAGTTGTCAAGAAGGTATATGGCGGTGCAGGCGTTTCCATTCTGCCCGCAGCGCAGAAGCAGATCGCAGAGCTGACCGC
This sequence comes from Eubacteriales bacterium, assembly GCA_045650025.1. Taxonomy (GTDB): domain Bacteria; phylum Bacillota; class Clostridia; order Oscillospirales; family CAG-272; genus SVQP01. The sequence continues at coordinate 876 of JAZRQR010000022.1, read as the reverse complement.
GCTGGGCTTTGATAAGTGCCCCATCTGCGTGGCAAAGACGCAGTATTCCTTCTCGGATGACATGACCAAGCTGGGTGCACCCGAGGGCTTTACGGTCACGGTCAAGAACGTCAAGGTTTCCGCAGGCGCAGGCTTTGTGGTCGTGCTGACGGGTGATATTATGACCATGCCGGGTCTGCCTAAGGTTCCTGCAGCGGAGAAGATCGACGTGGACAAGGACGGCACCATCACTGGGTTGTTCTAACCCACTATAATAATGTAGAAAACAGCGCACCCATGGGGCTGACAAATTAGCGGAATCATAAGCAAAACGAAAGCAGAAGTCATCAAGGCTTCTGCTTTTGTTATGGAGATATTACGCGCAGAAACCGTATGTATTCGCGCTCTCCCCCCTGCGCTTGGAACAAGCCTGCGCCAGCCTTCCCCCCTCCCGGAGGGGGGCTATATCGGTGGCAAGCTCATTCGTTTTCAAGTTAACCGCTGAAATATCAGTTATCGCACAGATTTCTGTAATTCAAGTTACCGTTGTCAGTTGCGTTTCGGTTTAGAAAAGCGAGATGCTACCATCAAAGCCCCCCTCCGGGAGGGGGGAAGGCTGGCGCAGGCTTGTTCCAAGCGCAGGGGGGAGAGCGCGAATACAATCGGTTTCTGCGCGTAATATCTCCATAGCAAAAGCAGAAGCCCACTAAAGACTTCTGCTTCACATATTTTCACCGTTAATTTGTCAGCCCCATGCGCGGGCGATTCGTTCAGTCGCCCCTACGTTTCGTCAATCCAATATCTCCTTTAGATCCACATCCGCCATAAACAAGGCACCGTAGCTCATGGTCAGGTGGAACAGCGAGGTGTTCCACTTAGTGTCCTTGCCCCAGCCCT
>JAZRQR010000021.1:0-4506 GCA_045650025.1 Eubacteriales bacterium | reverse complement strand
ACGATTGGTGCGAAGCACACGGTCTGCTGTATACCGGTCACTTGGTGCTGGAGGAAACCTTGGAGGCGCAGCTGACCAGTAACGGCGCTTGTATGCCCCACTATGAATACTATCACATTCCGGGTATGGACTGGCTGTGCCGTCCCATTTATCCCTGCCTGACCATGGCGCAGCTTTGCTCCACCGCAGCGCAGACGGGCAAGAAGCAGATCCTGTCCGAGACCTTTGCACTCTGCGGTCATAACGTTGGCCACGAGGAGCTTAAGAGAAACTACGAGTGGATGATGGTACGCGGCGTGAACCTGATGTGCCAGCACCTGGAGGGCTACTCGCTGCGTGGTATCCGCAAGAGAGACTACCCGCCCGCAATGTACTGCCAGCAGCCTTGGTGGGCTGATTACAAGGTGTTCAACGATGCAATGTCCCGTATCGGCATGATGCTTGCCGAGGGTGAGATCCGTTACGACACCCTTGTCATGCATCCCCAGACCTCCGCTTGGATCAGCTTCAACTGCGGCGCAAACACCGGCCTTGGCGACTACAACAACGATATTATCCGCGTTATGAACGAGCTGGATGCAAAGCACGTGCTCTACCATCTGGGCGATGAGATCATGATCGAGCGCCACGGTAAGATCGAGAACGGCAAGTTCGTCATTGGCGAGCAAAGCTATTCCACCGTGGTTCTGACCAAGCACATTGCGTACCTGCCTTATACCGAAAAGCTGCTTGCCGAATTCAAGGCGCAGGGCGGCAAGGTTGTCACCGTGGATGAGGTTGAGGCTTGCGATATCATTGATAATCCCAACGTAACCTACACCAAGCGTTACTACGACGGCTTTGATCTGTACTACTTTGTCAACAGCACCGATCAGGCACAGCCCACCAATTTCAAGGTCGGCAGCTACGGCATCGACATTGAGACCGGTGAGAAGGTTGAGTTCTTCGGCACCTACAATTTCCCTGCATACGGCAGCTTGATCGTGGTAGACGACGGTACCGCTCATGCAGAAGCACCCGCTCCCCGCGCGCTGGCAGACGTTTGCCTGTGCGGTGATTGGCAGGTCAAGGATATGACCGACAACGCGCTGACCCTGGATACCTGCACCTACTGGTTTGACGGTGTTTTGCAGCAGGAGAACGCTTGCGTGCTCAACGTGGCACAAAGAGCGTACGAGCTGGGTCGCGGCGTGGACATCAAGTGTCAGTTCAAGTTCAACGCAGAATATATTCCCGAGCGCATCTTCCTGGCTTGCGAGACTCCCGAGATCTTTACCATCACGGTCAACGGCAAGGAGATCGATAAGACCGATTGCGGCTACTTCCGTGATTACTCCTTCCGCATGCTCAACGTAGCAGGCCTTGTGGTCAAGGGCGAGAACGTGATCGAGCTGCAGGTTTACCTCAAGGAGACCGACGAGGTTTATGAGAACCTCAAGAAGTCCAGAATCTTTGAGTCTGAAAAGAACAAGCTGACCTTCGGTACCGAGATCGAGCCTATGTACCTGGTAGGCGACTTCGGCGTCAAGGCAGAGGGCAAGTTTGAGCCCATTCCCAACAAGGCGTTCTTCTTTGACGGCAGCTTTGCGCTGACCGAGGCTCCCAAGACCTTGACTCTCAAGGAGATCGAAAAGCAAGGTCTGCTGTTCTTCTCGGGTGAAGTGACCTTGACCAAGACCGTAACCCTTGACGGCGCACCCTGCTGCCTCAAGTTTGATAAGAAGGGCATCAATGCCATTCGCGTCAAGGTTAACGGAAAGGACGTTCGCACCGTGATGTGGACTCCCTTCGAGGTGGACATCTCCGACTATGTGGTTGCAGGCGAGAACGAGATCGAGCTGACGCTGGTCAACAACCTGCGTAACCTCATGGGTCCGCACCACCACGCAGCAGGCGAGCTCCTGGCAGTTGCACCGCCTCACTTCTTTGACGAGGGCTGCATTTGGAACAACTATGCAGGCGGTTATTATACGCCTAAGTACAGCTTTGTAGAGACCGGATTGATCTAAACGAATCTGTGGGGGTGACCTTTGGGTCACCCCCTTTTTTGGCGTATGGCAAAATCCCTTGCAAAATCACACAAAAAATCTCCCCCAACCTCTTGACAAATATTTCACAGAGTGCTACAATATTGTAAACCGATGAGAAAGAGGAGTAGCGTACAGGCAAAAGCTGACAGAGAGCCGCGATGGTGGGATGCGGTAGTGGATGCGTGCGTGAATGGACTTTCGAGGGCAACAGGAAGGCTGCGCGAGCAGCTGTATGGGCGACGGATTGGTTCACCGTTACGAGAACCGGTATATCGTACAGGTATATATTGAGCGGATAGCGAAAGGCTATCAAGCAGGGTGGCACCGCAAGAGTCTTCTCTTGTCCCGGCAGATCATTTTTGATTGCGGGATAAGAGTTTTTTTCTTTTCCGCATCTTGTCCGAAACCCCGGCGGACAAGAAGAACCAAGGGGAGAAAGGCAACACTATGGCAAACATCGAAATTCCTTACAAGATTTATTTGAACGAAAACGAAATTCCTCGTCAGTGGTACAACGTGCGCGCAGACATGAAGAAAAAGCCCGCGCCGCTGATCGATCCCCGCACCATGAAGCCCATTACCCTGGAAGCCATGAGCGAGGTATTCTGCGAGGAGCTTGCAAAGCAGGAATTGGATGATACCACGCCTTATATTGACATTCCCGAGCCGCTGATCGATTTCTATAAAATGTACCGCCCCGCGCCTCTGGTGCGTGCATATTGCTTGGAAAAGCAGCTGGGCACGCCCGCGCATATCTACTATAAGTTTGAGGGCAACAACACCAGCGGCAGCCATAAGCTCAATTCCGCCATTGCGCAGGCGTATTACGCCAAGATGCAGGGGCTTGAGGGCGTGACCACCGAGACCGGTGCAGGCCAGTGGGGTACGGCACTTTCCATGGCGTGCTCCTACTTTGGACTGGATTGCAAGGTATTCATGGTAAAGGTCAGCTATGAGCAAAAGCCCTTCCGTCGCGAGGTCATGCGTACCTACGGCGCAAACGTCACTCCTTCGCCCTCTACCACCACGGCGGTGGGCAGAAAGATCCTGGAGGAGCATCCCGGCACCACGGGCAGCCTTGGCTGCGCCATTTCCGAGGCAGTAGAGGCAGCGGGTGCATCGGGCGGCACTTACCGCTACGTGCTTGGTAGCGTGCTCAATCAGGTGCTGCTGCACCAGACCATCATTGGTCTGGAAACCAAGACCGCGCTGGATAAGTACGGCATCAAGCCTGATATCATCATCGGTTGTGCGGGTGGCGGCTCTAACCTGGGCGGCTTGATCTCTCCCTTCATGGGCGAAAAGCTGCGCGGCGAGGCAGATTACCGCATCATTGCGGTCGAGCCTGCGTCCTGCCCCAGCCTGACGCGCGGAAGATATATTTACGATTACTGTGACACCGGACGCATTTGCCCCATGGCAAAGATGTATACGCTGGGCTCGGGCTTTATCCCGTCCTCCAGCCATTCGGGAGGCTTGCGTTACCACGGCATGAGCACCGTGCTCTCCGAGCTGTACGATCAGGGTCTGATGGAAGCACGCAGCGTGGAGCAGACCGCGGTATTCGCGGCTGCACAGCAGTTTGCACGCATTGAGGGCATCCTGCCCGCTCCCGAGTCGGCGCACGCCATCAAGGCTGCCATCGACGAGGCAATGAACTGCAAGGAGACCGGCGAGCAAAAGACCATCGTGTTCGGTCTGACCGGTACGGGTTACTTCGATATGGTGGCATACCAGAAGTTCAACGACGGTCTGATGGGTGACTATATCCCCACCGACGACGAGCTCAACGCCGCATTTGTGAATTTCCCGCCTCAGCCTTGATGCGAAGCATCAAACTGCGGCGAAGCCGCAATATCACTTGCGCATCGCGCAAATATCACTTTTGCAAAGCAAAAATAACACTGCCGTAGGCAATATCACTTCTCTGTGCGGACAGCCGAGGACGTCTGTCCCTACAAAGATAAAATATCACAAAAAAGCCAAGACCCGCGGGTCTTGGCTTTTCCTTTTTCAGTTGGTCTCGGCAGTGCCCGTGCCCTCAATGCTTTGCTTGAGTGCCTGCTTTTCTGCCATCAGCTGTGCCTCTATGGCGGCGATATCCTCGGCGTGTGCCGTTTCAAACTCCGCAAAGAAATTGTCCTTTGCCGCGTTGAGGTTTGCCTCAATCTCAGAAGCCTTTGCCTGCAGGGTTGCCTCGATGTTTTCATCGAACAGCTGAGCCTCCAGCTCAATCAGCTTGGTCTCTGCCTGCTTCATGATGTCTATCAGCTCAAGCAATGCTGCATCAGCCTGTGCACCCAGTGCCTCGTAAGCGGCAAGTGCTTTGTTGTATTGCTCCTCGGAAAGGGTCAGGTTCACCTTTGCCTGCGCGTAAAGCTCGCCGTCCACCTCTAAGGACGCAACGTAATTTTTCTGCGCCAGCAGCTCGGTCTTGGCTGCGCGCAGCTCCGCCAGGGACTTCTGATAGGGGGAG